>JBDSEL010000071.1:0-8477 GCA_039920065.1 Sphingomicrobium sp.
GGGTGACGAGGGCGCGCGGCTTCGGCAGCGACGGATCGACCCAGGCGTCCGCAGGCTTTACATAAATGCCCTCTTTGTGGGGCTCGATCCAGGAACCGAGGCGGGCCATCAGGGGTCTATACCCCAACGGGGACAGTGAGTTCCGGATCAAGAAGGGAAAGCCAAATGGACGCCGGCGGATTCAACTGGTCGATTATGACCATCATCGGCCCGATCCTGCTGCTCGCAGTGGTCATCTACGCGGTGTTGCGCAATCGCAGCGCGGGCAAGTCGACTTCGACTCCGCGCACCGAAGACGCGACCGAAAACCTCTATGCCGAGGAGGAAAGCCGCCGCCGCGCCGGCACCGACGACGCCGAACAGAAATGAGCGCCGCCGCGGCCCTCAGCCTGCTGGTGCCGGGCGCGGCGCTGCTTGCGCTGCTCGCTCTGGTCGCAACCCAGCGGCCGGACCCGACCCGGGCTATCCACGCCCAGGCCGAGAGGCCGCGCAAGACCGACCTCGATCGCCGTCGTCGCCGCCGGCCCGAGATCGAAATCTGAGCGAAGTTGCGCTCCCGCCCGCCGTCGAAGCCTGGTTCGCGGCCAAGGGCTGGCGCCCGCGCTGCCACCAGCTCGAAATGCTCGCAGCGGCACGGCGCGGAGAAAGCGCCTTGCTCGTTGCCGCTACTGGTGCGGGCAAGACCCTGGCGGGTTTCCTGCCGACCCTGTGCGATCTCGCCGAGGATCCGGCGGATGGGCTGCATACGCTCTATGTGTCGCCACTCAAGGCGCTGGCGGTCGACGTCCAGCGCAACCTCGTCGGGCCGGCCGAGGAAATGGGCCTGCCGATTCGGATCGAGACGCGCACCGGTGACACGCCGTCGGACCGCAAGGCGCGCCAGCGCGCGCGGCCGCCGCACATTCTGCTGACCACCCCCGAAAGCCTCAGCTTGCTGCTCAGCTATCCCGAAGCAGCGACCATCTTCGCGACGCTCAAGACCATCGTCGTCGATGAAATCCACGCTTTCGCGCGGGAGAAGCGCGGCGATCTGCTCAGCCTCGCTCTGTCGCGGCTCGAGGCCTTGCGGCCGGAATTGCGGCGGGTCGGCCTCAGCGCCACGATCGCCGATCCCGATGCCTATCGCTCATGGCTTGCACCCGGCGGCGATATCGATTCGATCGCGCTGATCGAGGGGGAACCGGGCGCCGACCCCGATCTGTCGATCCTCATCCCCGACGATCGAATCCCCTGGGGTGGGCATTCTGGTCGCCATGCCGCGCGCGAGGTGATGCGGCTGATCGAA
The DNA here is from genome assembly GCA_039920065.1 of Sphingomicrobium sp. Lineage (GTDB taxonomy): Bacteria > Pseudomonadota > Alphaproteobacteria > Sphingomonadales > Sphingomonadaceae > Sphingomicrobium. Next base: position 1,286 of record JBDSEL010000071.1, read on the forward strand.
CGCCACAAGACCACGCTGGTGTTCTGCAACACGCGCAGCCTGGCCGAGCTGATTTTCCAGGAATTATGGCTCGCCAATGACGATTCGCTGCCGATCGGCATTCACCACGGCAGCCTGGCGTTGGAGGCCCGGCGCAAGGTCGAGGCGGCGATGTCCGCCGGTCGCTTGCGCGCGCTGGTTTGCACCGCCTCACTCGACCTTGGCATCGACTGGGGCGATGTCGAGCTGGTCGTGCAAATGGGCGCGCCCAAGGGATCGTCGCGCCTGCTTCAGCGGATCGGGCGTGCCAATCATCGCCTCGACGAGCCGTCCAAGGGCATGATCGTGCCCGGCAACCGCTTCGAATATCTCGAGGCGCGGGCCGCGATCGACGCAGTCGAGGAGCGCGAACTCGATCCCGAGATTTTCCGCCCCGGGACGCTCGATGTCCTTGCCCAGCACATTCTTGGGGTGGCTTGCGCGGGCCCGTTCGCGGAGGCCGAGCTGCTGGCCGAGGTCCGCTCCGCAGCGCCCTATTCGGGGGTTACCGACACCGTCTGGCGGACGGTGCTCGATTATATCGCGACCGGCGGATATTCGCTGCGCGCCTACGACAAGTTCAAGCGGCTGGTCGAATTCGCCCCCGGCCAATGGCGCATCACTCGCCCCGCGGTAACTGCCCAGCACCGGCTCAACGCCGGGGTCATCGTCGACAGTCCGATGATGGACGTGCGCTTCAACAACGGTCGAATGCTCGGTCGGGTCGAGGAAGGCTTTGGTGCGACGCTGTCGATCGGGGACCATATTTTCTTCGCCGGCCTGAGCCTTGAAGTCGTGCGCTTCAAAGACAGCGACATCGTCGTCCGCGCCTCATCCAAGCAGGCGCGGCTGGTTACCTACGGCGGCCAGCGGATGAGCATGTCCACCCACCTTGCCGAGCGCGTCCGCAACTTCCTGGCCGACGACAGCGAGTGGCACCGCTTTCCCGACGACGTGCGCGAATGGCTCGAGGTCCAGGCCAAACGATCGATCCTGCCTCAACCGGACCAATTGCTGGTCGAAACCTTTCCGCGCGAAGGTCGCCATTTCATGTGCGTCTACTCGTTCGAAGGGTGGAATGCGCATCAGACGCTGGGCATGCTGATCACCCGGCGGATGGAGACTGCGGGGCTCAAGCCTTTGGGCTTCGTCGCCAATGATTATGCGCTCGCGGTCTACAGTCTCGATCCGGTGGTCGACCCGCGACCCTTATTCTCGCCCGACATCCTCGAACATGAATTCGTCGAGTGGGTCGAGCAATCGCATTTGCTCAAGCGCGCCTTTCGCGAGGTCGCGGTGATCGGCGGGCTTGTCGAACGCCAGCACCCGGGCAAGCGCAAGACCGGCAAGCAGGTCAGTTTCTCGACCGACCTGATCTACGATGTGCTGCGCAAATACGAACCCGAGCATTTGCTGTTGCGCGCGGCGTGGGCCGATGCGCGCGGCCGCATGACCGAGCTTGGACGGCTGGCGCGGCTGGTCGATCGCGCGGCCGAGACGATGGTTCATGTCGCCGCCACCCGGGTGACCCCGCTCGCAATCCCGCTGATGGTGGTCATCGGCCGCGAAGCACTGTCCGGCGGGGCGGCCGACGACGCTTTGCTGATCGAGGCTGAAGTGCTCGTCGCCGAGGCAATGGGTCAGTCCTAGCGCGGCAATCGACAGCGAGTCGCGCTTGGTCCATGATCGAGCAATGCGGTTCGGCGTCCTTCTCCTCCTCGCGGGCTCCCTATCGGGCTGCGTCGTCAGCACGATCGCCTCAACCGCGGTCAAGGTCGTGAGTCTGCCGGTCAAGGTCGCCTCGGCGGGGGTCGATGCGGTGACAACCAGCCAAGCCGAGGCCGACGAGCAGCGCGGCCGCGAATTGCGCCAGGCCGCCGAACGTTGCCGCAAGGGCAAGCCCAGGCCCGATGACGATTGCAGCCAAGTGGCGGTGCGGCCCCGCTGATGCGTTATTTCGTCGACACGGAATATAATGGCTGGGGCGGCGCGCTCATCAGCGTCGCTCTAGTGCCAGACGACGGCGAAGAGCTGTATATCGTGCTGCGCCTCGACGATCCGGTCGAGCCGTGGGTCGAGCGCAACGTCATGCCGTTTCTCGATACCGTCCCGACCACATTGCAATCGATGCGCCTGAGCCGGCCCGACGCGGTCGCCGCCTTGTCCTATTATCTGGACCATGACAGCGATCCGCTGATTGTCGCCGATTGGCCCGAAGATATCGCGCAATTGTGCATGCTGCTGATCACCGGCCAGGGGACGATGGCGGCGGTGCCGCCACTGCGCTTCGAACTGCTCTCGCTGGTCGGGTTCAGCACCGCGCGCAACAGCGTGGTGCCGCATAATGCGCTGCACGATGCACGCGCGCTGCGCGATCACATCGTGGCGTTGGGCTAGGCTGGCGCTGGTTTAGCCGACCTGCTCGACGGCCAATCGCACCGGGTCAATTTCGCCGTCGCTATCGACCCAGGTCAGATCGTGAAGATCGAGCGGGCGGCCGTCGTGCGACAACAAGCAGATGCGCCGCACCGCCCTCTTGTCGCGATTGTCGGCCAGAATGACCCGCGGCACGCCCATGCCCCAGCGCTCGCCCCATTGGCGCAGTGCAACCACCACCGGCAATAGGTCTTCGCCTTTCTCGTTCAGCGAATAGACGACTTTGCGGCGGTCCTGCGGATCGGGTGCGCGCTCAAGGATTCCGCCGGCGACGAGCTTGCCCAGGCGATCGCTGAGGATGTTTCGGGCAATGCCCAGTCCGCCCTGGAATTCCTCGAAATGCTGCAAGCCATTGAACGCGCCGCGAAGAATCAGGAACGCCCATTTTTCTCCGATCAGCTCGACGACCGCAGGGATCGGACAGGATAGCGCCGCCTCTCGAAATGAGCCGATTTCGGGCGAATGCTCGGTAGTGCCACTCATATTATCTCCCCAGATGTGACGGGGATAAACCCAATCCCATAAAAAACTAGTTGCGAAATAAAACTCGCCGACTTATTAGTTTCATATCGAAACTTATACGAAGGCTGAACCAATGCGTAATTTCTTCGTCACCCTTGCATTCACTGCGAGCATCATTCCCGCCGCGGCCTCCGCGAGCAACTATTCCGCCAACCTGATTGCCGCCCCGACCGGCAACCTCGTCGCCCGCGACGTTCTGTGGTCATGCGGCGCTGGCGCGTGCAGCGGTGCGACCGATTATTCGCGGCCGCTGGTCGTGTGCCAGTCGCTCGCCAAAAAGGTCGGCCGGGTCGACTCCTTCCGGGTCAACGGCCAGCCGCTTGCCGCCGCCGAGCTCGAACGCTGCAACGCCAGCGCCAAGGCCAAGGGTGACGCCGCGGCCCCCGTCGCCAGCGGAAACTGATTGAATCGGGGCCGCGCGCCTCTCCTCTCTCACCCGGCGCTCGCCTCCCCTGGCGACGCTCGCGCGCGGTCCCGTAACCCTTTGTCCTTGCATCCACCCCCTCGCTGACCCCATCACGACCGGGTGCTTAGGCAATATGAGCTGGTCGAGAAGGTGCGGTCCTACGACCCAGACGTCGATGAGGGCCTGATCAACCGCGCCTACGTCTTCTCGATGAAGGCCCATGGCACGCAAATCCGCGCCTCGGGCGATCCCTATTTCTCGCACCCGATCGAAGTCGCCGGGATCCTCACCGATCTCAAGCTCGACGCCCAGACCATCGCCACCGCGATCCTCCATGACACCATCGAGGACACCATCGCCACGCCCGAGGAAATTCTGCGCCTGTTCGGCAAGGATGTTGCCCGGCTGGTCGACGGGGTGACCAAACTGAGCAAGATCGAGGCCCAGTCGGAAAGCGAGCGCGCCGCCGAAAACCTGCGCAAATTCCTGCTCGCTTTGTCCGACGACATCCGCGTCCTTCTCGTCAAGCTCGCCGACCGCCTGCACAACATGCGCACGCTCCACCACATTCCGGCAGAGGAAAAGCGCCGTCGTATCGCCAAGGAGACGATGGATATTTACGCTCCCTTGGCGGAGCGGATCGGCATGTACGAGATGATGACCGAGATGCAGACCTTGGCTTTCCGCGAGCTCGAGCCGGACGCCTACGCCTCGATCATGCGCCGCTTGAAGCAATTGACCGAGGCCGGCGGCGACCTTGTCAGCCGGATCGGTCTTGGGCTTCAGCTCTATCTCGCCGACAACGGGCTGGAGGCCGAGGTCACCGGCCGCCAGAAGCACCCCTTCTCGATCTGGAAGAAGATGGCCGAGCGGCACATCAGTTTCGAACAACTGTCCGATGTCATGGCGTTCCGGATCATCGTCGACGATGTCGGTCATTGCTACAGTGCACTGGGCTTGATCCATCGCCGCTGGCCGCTCGTCCCCGGCCGCTTCAAGGATTTTATCTCGACCCCCAAACGCAACGGCTACCAGTCGCTCCACACCTCGGTCATCCACGATTCGAAGACGCGCATCGAGATCCAGATCCGCGACCGTGCAATGCACGAACAGGCCGAGCGCGGGCTCGCCGCGCATTGGGCATATAAGGAGGGTAAGCCGAGCGCTGACCTGCACGTGCCGTGGGTCGAGGACCTGGTCGAAATCCTCGAGCATGCCGACAGCGCCGAGGAGATTCTCGAGCATACCAAGATGGCGATGTACCAGGATCGCATCTTCGCCTTCACGCCCAAGGGCGAGCTGATCCAGCTGCCCAAGGGGGCGACCGCGGTCGACTTCGCTTATGCCGTCCATACCGATTTGGGCGATCGCACGGTCGGCGCCAAGGTCAATGGCCGCGTGGTGCCGTTGCGCACGATGCTCGAAAATGGCGACCAGGTCGAAATCCTCGCCAGCGAGGCGCAGCATCCTCAGCCCAGCTGGCTGCGCTTCGTTACCACCGGCAAGGCACGTGCCGGGGTTCGCCGGTTCGTCCGCCACAAGGAACGGGAGGAGACGGTCGAGCTCGGCCGCAAGATCCACGACGAGATCATCGCTCGCTTGCCCGCCGAACTCGACAAGGACGCGGCTAAGCGCGCGCTCAAGAAGCTCAAGGTCGAAAGTCAGGACGAGCTGATGGTCGCGATAGCGCGCAAGCGGGTCACCGATGAAGCGCTGATGGAGGCGCTGATGCCGGGATCAGCCGGCGGTGATGTCGCCGCGCGCCCGCTCGGCCAGCGCAAGGCAATCTCGATCAAGGGCCTGACCGCCGGCGTCGCCTATCATCTCGCAACCTGCTGCCACCCCATTCCCGGCGATCGCATCGTCGGTCTTCGCCGCGAGGACGAGGAGATCGAGGTGCACGTCATCGGCTGCGATACGCTCGCCAGCGGGATCGACGCCGACTGGCTCGACCTCGCCTGGGGCGAGGGTTCGGACGGCGGCTCGGCGCGGCTGTGCGTTATCCTTCACGATGTCCCTGGCGCGCTTGGCACGATGTCGGGAATTCTCGGCGCGCGGCACGCCAATATCGTCAACCTGGCGTTGGTTCACCGCGACGGCAGCTTCCACACCTTCCACCTCGATATCGAGGTTCACGATCTGGCCCACCTTCACGCCATCGTCGCCGGCCTGCGCGACGCCGACCCGGTGTCGAGCGTCGAGCGGATTTGACCGCTAGCGCGCGGCGGCCCTGGCCGCCTTGCGGCGGTCGTTCGCTGCAGCGTCGCCGGCGGCGAGCACCGCTAGCCGCACGAGGTCGGACGCGGTGGCGGTCATTGGCGCGATCTGGACGGGTGAGCTGAGCCCGAGCAGATAAGGCCCAAGCACATTTTCCCCGCCGAGCGCGCGCAGCAATTTGGTCGACAGGCTGGCCGACTGAAGCCCCGGCATGACCAGGATATTGGCCGGGCCGGACAGACGCGTGAACGGATAATAGCGCTTCTGCATCTCGTAATTCAGGGCCACGTCGGGCGCCATTTCGCCTTCATATTCGAAGTCGGTCTTGAACGTGTCGAGGACGTTCACGGCGTCGCGCAATTCCTCGATGAACATGCCCGGCGGATTGCCGAAGGTGGTGTAGCTGATGAACGCCACGCGCGGCTCGATTCCGACTCGCTTGGCGAAAGCGGCGGAGCGCATGGCGATGGCTGCAAGCTGCGGCGCCGTCGGCCGCTCGCTGACCGCCGTATCGGCGATGAGCACGGTGTGATTGCGAGTAACGACGACGTTGACTCCAAACGGCTCGCTATCGCTTTCATCGTCAATCACCGTGCGCACCTGGCGCAGCGACTGGCTGAACGGCCGGGTCGTCCCGGTGATCATTGCATCTGCTTCACCAAGCGCAAGCATTGCCGAAGCGAAATAGTTGCGGTCCTGATTGACCATCCGCTCGACCTCGCGGCGAAGCAGGCCGTGGCGCTGGTGTTTGGCATAGATATAATCGACCGCGCGCCCAACCAGGGGCGAATTACGGCTGTTGAGCACTTCGAATTCGCGCGGGTTGTCGACGCCCATCTTGGCCAGCGAGTCATAGACATTATCGCGGCCGACCAGCACCGGAGTGCCAAAGCCGCCTTCCTTGAACGCGATCGCGGCGCGCAGGACGTTTTCTTCCTCGCCCTCGGCGAACAATACGCGCTTGGGGTTGGCCTTGGCTGCGTCATAGGCGGCGCTCATCACCGCCATGGTCGGGTTGAGCCGCGCGCGCAGCTCCTGGCGATAGGCGGCCATGTCCTCGATCGGCTTCAAGGCAACGCCGGTTGCCATCGCTGCTGCGGCAACCGCCGACGACACTGTGTCCATCAGGCGCGGGTCGAACGGCGCCGGGATGATATAATCGCGGCCAAAACTATGCTCCTTGCCGCCATAGGCCGCGGCGACCTCTTCGGGCACCGGTTCGCGCGCCAGTTCGGCCAGCGCTTCGGCGGCGGCGATCTTCATCTCGTCGTTGATCGCGGTCGCCCGCACGTCGAGCGCACCGCGGAAAATGAACGGGAAGCCGAGCACGTTATTGACCTGATTGGGATAGTCCGAGCGGCCGGTCGCGATGATCGCGTCGGGCCGCGCCGCCCGGGCGTCGGGCGGGCTGATTTCCGGGTCGGGATTGGCCATTGCGAAAATGATCGGCTCGGGCGCCATCGTGGTGACCATGTCCTTGCTCACGACATTGGCCGCGCTCAAGCCCAGGAACACGTCGGCTCCAACCATCGCTTCGGCGAGCGAGCGGGCCGGCGTATCGACCGCATGCGCCGACTTCCACTGGTCGAGGTC
>JBDSEL010000072.1:0-8496 GCA_039920065.1 Sphingomicrobium sp.
TCCCTGTGCGCCGGCGCTTTACCGCCTTCGCGTTTCAAAGCCTATAGCCGAAGCCGGTTGAACAATTGCTGCATGTCCGACGGAAGGTCGGATTTGAACGACAAACGGTCCTTGGTCACCGGATGGACGAAGCCAAGTACCCCAGCATGCAGGGCCTGCCGCTGAAAATCGAGATCCTGCAATAGTTTACGATGCATTTTTAGCGGGCCGCCGTAAACCTGATCGCCAAGCAAGGTGTGGCCCATCGACGCCAGATGGACGCGGACTTGGTGGGTGCGGCCGGTTTCGAGCCGGCATTCGAGCAGTGCCGCATCCTTGAGCACTTCGAGTCGCTGCCAGTGAGTCACCGCGCGCTTGCCGCGACCGCCCTCATCCTTGGCGCTGACAATCGCCACTTTCTTGCGGTTGGTTGGCGAGCGGGCCAGCGCCGCATCGACCTTGCCTTCGCTCGCTCGCGGGACGCCATTGACGATGGCCAGGTAACGTCGGTCGATGCTGTGGTCGGCGAATTGTCTGGCCAGGCCTTCGTGGGCGACGTCGGTCTTGGCCACCACCAGCAGTCCCGACGTGTCCTTGTCGATGCGGTGGACGATTCCCGGTCGCGCGACCCCGCCAATCCCCGATAAGCGCCCGGCGCAATGGTGGAGCAGGGCATTGACCAACGTGCCGTCGAAATTGCCAGCGGCAGGATGGACGACCAGGCCCGCAGCTTTGTCGACGATCAGTAGATGGTCGTCTTCAAACACGATGGTGAGGGGAATATCCTGCGCTTCATTATGCGCCGGGGTCGGATCGGGGACCGCCAGGGTCAGCGACTCGTCGCCGCGAACCTTGATCGCGGGGTCGCGGACCAGCGCGCCATCCTGAGCCACCGCGCCGCTCTTGATCAACACCTTGATCCGTTCGCGCGACAAGGTCGGCACTGCGGCGGCGAGTGCACGGTCGAGCCGCCAGCCGGCATGGTCTGGCGCAAGCGCGACGTCGATCGTCTGAAATCCCCCCATCCCGCCCAATAGATGGGACGAGCGCGCGGCTTTTCAATCCTCCCGGCGCAATGTCTTCCTGCGACGACCGCTTCTTGCACCGATCGCAAAGCTGCCGCATCACCCGCGCCGATGACCAAGGACATGACTAGCGCCGACCTCGCCAGCCTGCTGTGCTCGCGCTTGTGCCACGATTTGATGAGCCCGGTGGGCGCACTCAGCAACGGCCTCGAATTGCTTGCCGACGAAGACGACCCCGAGATGCGCGACAAGGTGCTCGAGCTGCTCGCCGACAGCGCCCGGACAAGCGCCAACAAGCTCAAGTTCTTCCGCCTCGCCTTCGGTGCCGCAGGCGGCTTCGGAGCCGAAGTCGACACCAGCGAAGCCGAAGCCGCGGTGCGCGGGCTGTTCGGCGCCGACAAGCGCCTCGAAATCGGCTGGACGGTGAACGACGGCAAGCTCGCCAAGGGTGCGGTCAAACTGCTGCTCAACCTCGCGCTGATCGCCGGCGACGCATTGGTCCGCGGCGGACGGCTGGACATCGGCGGCGAAAACCGCGGCGGCGAGATCGAATTGGTGATCCGCGCCGAAGGGCCCCGGATGATTCTCGACCCGACGCTGCGCGACGTGCTGGTCAATGGCCTTAAGGGCGAGACGATCGAGCCGCGCGCGGCCGGAGCGTGGCTTGCCTACGCGCTTGCCAACGAGGCCGGCGGCCAGATCCGCCTCAGCGACCCGTCGGACGAATTGTTGCTGATGGGCGTGACCATTCCGGCGCCGCGCTGACCCAAGTGGACGCTGCACAATCGCGGATACGGATAACGGGCTATTAACATCTTGGCGGCATAAGCGACCCTTCGAACACGCAGCTTCTTGGGGGCGAAACCAGCACCGATGGACGACCTGATTGCAGATTTCGTAGCCGAATGCCGCGAGATGCTCGAAGCCCTCGGCGGCGAAATCGTCGCCTGGGAGGCTGAGCCTGGCGACCGTGCGCGCCTCGACAGTATTTTCCGCTTTGTCCACACCGTGAAGGGCAATTGCGGCTTCTTTGAATTTCCGCGCCTCGAAGCGCTTAGCCACGCCGCCGAAGATGCGCTGGCCGATGTCCGCGCCGGCCGCCGGGTGCCCGACGCGCACCTCGTCAGCGCGGTCCTTGGTGTCATCGACCGCATCGGCGAAATGGTCGCCGCGATCGACGCTGGCGAGGAAATGCCCTCGGGCGACGATAGCGCGCTGATCGAGGCGCTTGAGCCGGGCGCCGAAGGCACGCCGCTCGCAACGCCATCAACCATAGTGGAAGGGGGCAGCAAGGCCTCGTCCGCGGCGCCACGCACCATCCGCCTGTCGGTCGAACTGCTCGACCGGGTCATGAGCACGGTCAGCGACATGGTGCTGGCGCGCAATGAATTGGCCCGCCGGCTGCGCGAATCCGATCATGACGTAACCGTCGATGGGGCGTTCGAGCGCTTGTCCTCGATCATCGCTGAAATGCGCGACGCGATTACCCGCACCCGCATGCAACGGATCGAAAACTTGTTTGTCGGCCTGCCGCGCATGGTCCGCGACCTCTCGAGCGAGCTTCACAAGCAGGTCCTCGTCGATATCGATGGCGGCGACGTCGAGCTTGATCGCGAGATGATCGAGATGATCCGCGATCCGCTGACCCACATCATCCGCAATGCCGTCGACCATGGGGTTGAATTGCCAGCCGACCGGCTCAAAGCGGGCAAACGCGAAATCGGCCTGCTGTGCGTGACGGCACGCCAGTCGGGCAACCAGATCCTGATCGACATTCACGATGACGGACGCGGCATCGACGGCACCAAGCTGGTCGAGAAAGCAATTGCTTCGGGCGTGCTCGAAAAGGCCGCAGCCGCGGAACTAACGGCGCGCGAGCAATTGGCGCTGATCTTCGAAGCCGGCCTCTCGACCGCCGAGGAAGTCACCTCGATCAGCGGCCGCGGTGTCGGCATGGATGTCGTGCGCTCCAACATCGAGCGGATCGGCGGCATCGTCGAAGTCGATTCCAAGCTCGGCCTGGGCACTCGCATGACTCTGCGCGTGCCGCTCACACTGACCATCATTCCTGCGCTGACGGTTTCGATCGGCGACCAGCATTTCGCAATTCCGCGCTCGGCGATCGAGGAAATCGTCCGCGCCAGCGGCGAATCGGTGTCGCTCGAGAATGTCGGCGGCGCTGGCGTAGCGACGATCCGCGGCCGCCGAGTGCCCGAAATCAACCTTGCCGAGGTCCTCGGCCTGACCAGCGAAGTCGACCAAAGCGAACGCCGCTTGATCGTCCTGCGCCCGGCCGGCGGCGACGTTTTCGCGCTGACCGTCGACAAGATCCACGATCACGAGGAGCTGGTGGTCAAGCCCGCCGCTCCGGCAGTGATGGCGACCGGCCTCTATGCCGGCACGACGTTGGCCGATGATGGCAGCCCAATCCTGCTGTTCGATCCGGCCGGCCTGGCCGAAGTCGGCGGGGTCAAGCTCGAGACGCTTGAGCGCTCGGCACGGATTTTCGAAGGGCCGGCGGTCCACACCGCGGCGGCGACCTCGGTCATGTTGTTCAAAGGTCTCGACGGGGTTCGCCGGGCCATCCGCATGGCGGTGGTCGAGCGGATCGAAGAGGTCGATGTCTCGGCGGTCGCCAAGACGGCCGGGCGCCTGCGCGTTCAGCTTGGCGATGCCATTCTGCCGCTGGCCGGCGCTGGCGATTGCCCGCTTGGACCGAAGGTTCGTCTGTTCCGCCTCAACGACGGCTTCCAGGAAGTCGGTTACGCCTTTTCCGAGGTCGTCGATTTCGCAGCGATCGAGGCCGAGGTCATCGTCTCCGATTTGCCCGGCGAGATCAGCGGCGTCTCGCTGATCAATGGCGAGCCGGCCGAAATCGTCGATGCCCACTGGCTGTTCGCGACCCAGGCGGTCGCGGCTCTGGCGCCCTGCGATCAATTGCTGTGCCGGCTGCCCGACGACGACCCGTGGATGCAGAATATCCTTCGACCGATGGTCGAGGCGGCAGGCTACCGCGTGATCAGCGAGCGCGACGAGATCGACGCCGATGTCGTTATCGCGCCCAAGGGCAGCGGAGCTGGCGATGCGGCGGTCCGGACCATCTGGCTGCGATCCGAACCGGACGCCGCTGATACCGATGACCAAAGCATTTACCGATATGACCGCGCCGGACTGTTGACCGCGCTCAAGTCAGCCGGAGTCGAAGGTGGATCACCGAAGAAGGTCGCGGGGAGGGGTAAATGAGCGCGCTGCTGTTGGTCGTGACCGTCGCTGGGGAGCGCATTGCATTTCCCTCCGACGCGGTCGAATCTGTGGTTGAGCTGGACACCATCACGCCGGTTCCGCGCGCGGCCCCACATGTTGCCGGCCTGAGCGCCCTGCGCAGCCGGGTGCTGACGGTGATCGATTGCATGCGCTCGCTCGAGCTGGGCACCACCGACCAGTCGGATGGCATCCGCGAGGCCGCAGTAGTTGAGATCGACGGCCATCATTACGCGCTGATCGTCGATGGCGTCGAAGACGTGATCGAGGCGATCGGCGAGCCGGTGCCGGTGCGCGCGGCGATGGGCCGCGGCTGGGAACGGGTCGCGGTCGGCATGGTCGAAAGCGAATTGGGACCCTTGCTGGTGGTCGATGTCGCGGCGCTGGTCGCGGGCCAGGAAATCAAGGCCGCAGCTTAAGCACTTCGTTACCCTTCTGATTTAATTGAATGCACATCCTAATTGGGAAGCAGAGCATGAAGACCTGTTTGATCGTCGACGATAGCAAGGTGATCCGCAAAGTTGCGCGGCACATCCTCGAGACTCTTGAGTTCGAGGTCGAGGAAGCTGGCGACGGCCAGGAGGCCCTGACTCGCTGCGAAGCGAGGATGCCCGACGTGGTGTTGCTCGACTGGAACATGCCGGTGATGAGCGGGATGGAATTCCTCCGTCTGCTCCGCCAGCGCGGCCATTCGGACCAGCCCAAGGTCGTCTTCTGCACCACTGAAAACGACATGGCGCATATCCGGGCCGCGCTCGAAGCGGGGGCCGACGAATATGTCATGAAGCCCTTTGATCGAGAAACGCTGCACATCAAGCTCCAGCTCGTCGGCGTCGCGTAAGTCGCGCCAATGCAGCGGGCGCTCGCATCCACGCGGGACCCCGACCGGGTATCGCCATCGAAACATCGCCGCATCCGGCTGATGCTGGTCGACGATTCGACAGTCGCCCGGGCAGTGCTCGCGCGGATGATCGAAACCGATCCCGAATTTGAAATCAGCGCTGTCGCAGGCACCGCCGAGGCCGCCGTCGAGGCGCTCAACGAAGTGCGCGTCGACATCGTCATCCTCGACCTCGAAATGCCGGGGCAGGGCGGGCTTAAATTGCTGCCCAAGATCATTGCGGCTGCCAATGGCGCCAAGGTCATGATCGTCTCGACCCTGGCCGAAGAGGGCGCCGAACAAACGCTTAAGGCGCTTGCCCAGGGCGCCGCCGACACCTTGCCCAAACCCGGCACCGGACGCTTCAATGGGCGCTTTTCCGAAGTGCTGCTGGGCAAGCTCAAGGCGCTTGGCTACGCGACCGCTATCGCTGCGCCGCAATCATCGCAGGTACGCAAACTCAGCGACCCGCGCTCGCTCCGGGCGATGGCCAATGCGCCGTTGGGCGTGCTGGCGATCGGCGCCTCCACCGGCGGCATTCATGCGCTCGGCGTGCTATTCTCCAATCTGCCGCGCAAGATTCACATTCCGATACTCGTCACCCAGCATTTGCCGGCTGCCTTCATGCCGGTGTTCGCACGCCAGTTGTCGACCATCGCCCATCGCGAAGTGCTGGTCGGCGAAGACGGCATCCAGCTTCGTCCCGACCGCATCATCCTCGCCCCCGGCGATGCCAATTTGACCCTTGTTCCCGATGGTCGCGGCACCGCCGTTCGCCTGCTCGCCGGGCGCAGCGCAAGCGGCTGCATGCCCTCGGTCGATCCGATGCTGGCGTCGGTCGGAGCGCTTTATGGCGCCGCGGGACTCGGCGTGGTGCTTACCGGTATGGGCCGCGATGGCGTTGAAGGCGCGACCAAGATGGTGGCTGCGGGCGGTTCAATCATCGCTCAGGACGAGGCCAGCTGCGCAGTATGGGGAATGCCGCGCGCCGTGATCGAGGCCGGGCTGGTCGCGGCGGTACTCGCCCCCGACAAGATCGCGCGCCGAATCGCTGTCCTGGTGGAGGAACCGGCGCCGTGCAAATAAGCGATAGTTCGAGCCGTATTCTTGCCGGCCTGCTCGAAGCCCGCACCGGTCAGCAACTGACCATGAGCCGCCGCTGGCGCATCGAGACCGCGCTCAATTCACTGCTTCGCGAGCGCGGCATTTCGACGCTCGACGAACTCATCACCATCCTCGTCATGGGCCGTGAACCAAGCCTGTCGGAGAAAGTCGTGGAAGCCTTGCTTAACAACGAAACTTATTTCTTCCGCGATCGCTCGCCGTTCGACACGCTGAGCCGCCACGCGTTGCCCGAGCTGGCCAAGAAGCGCGCAGATTCGCGCCGCTTGCGAATCTGGTCGGCGGGCTGCTCGACCGGGCAGGAAGTCTATTCGCTGGCGATGCTGTTCGCCGAAAATCCAATGCAGTGGGGCGGCTGGACGATCGACATCCTGGGCACCGACGTGTCCAGCGCCTGTGTCGATCGCGCCCGCGCCGGCGTCTATTCGCAGTTCGAGGTTCAGCGCGGCCTCGCCATCACCCAGATGATCAAATGGTTCGAGGAAACGCCTGATGGCTGGCGTGCGGTCGAGGCCCTGCGCAAGCCCATCCGTTTCCAGTTGCAGAACATCCTCGAGCCGCCGCCGCATCCTGGCGGGTTCGACATCGTGCTGTGCCGAAACGTTCTGCTTTACCTCAGCGCCGACAAAAAGGCGCTGGCGTTTGACCGCCTCGCCTCGGGCATGGCCTCCGACGGCTTCCTGATGCTCGGCGCGGGCGAGACGGTGATCGGCCAGTCCACGAAGCTCGGCGCCGATATCGAGGCGCGTGGTCTGTATCGATTGACCGGAACCGGTGCGCTGGTCGATCGCCGCGGGGTCGATCGCCGCGAAGCTGCCGCCTGAGCGTATCGCTCCGGCTCTTCGGCGCAAATTCCCTTGACCTTGAGCGCGCGCGAGTGTGCCATGCCGGGGCCATGGATTTCATCGATCTGCCCTCGCCCAATTTTGACGATCGGGCACTGCCGGTATCGATGATCGTGCTCCATTATACCGGCATGCCCGATTGCCAGGGCGCGCTTAACCGGCTGACCAGCCCCGAAGCCAGGGTTTCGTGCCATTATTGCATCGATGAAGACGGCACTGCTTATCGCCTGGTCGATGAGGAAAAGCGCGCCTGGCATGCCGGCAAGTCGCGGTGGCGCGGGGTCACCGACGTCAATTCGGCAAGCGTCGGGATCGAGATCGTCAATCCAGGGCATGAATTCGGCTATCGCGCCTTTCCCGACGAGCAGATCGCGACGCTGATCCCGCTGATCGCCAGCATCAAGGATCGCCACGGCATCGGCCGCGGCAACGTCGTCGGGCATTCCGACGTCGCCCCCGACCGCAAAGACGATCCTGGCGAGCTGTTCCCGTGGTGGGAATTGGCCAAGCGACGGTTGGCGTTGCCCAGTCCGAGCCGCGACCTCATCGATCCCTTCTGGACCGACGCCGGCTTCCTCCTCGCGCTCGAACGCTTCGGCTATGATGTCAGCGACCCGATGAAAGCGACCATTGCCTTCCAGCGCCGTTTCCGCCCCGATCTGATCGACGGCATCATCGACGGCGAATGCCGCGCTAAATTACTGGCGCTGCTGCTCCCGCGCCCGCAGTAGCAGAAGCCCCAGCGAGTCGACCCGTCAGGCCGGCGAATCAATCGTAGAGGCTAAAGCGGCGTGAAGTGCTAGGCTGCGGTTTACTGGAGAAAGAATCATGGCCGACGAGACGCCGACTGCCAAGGATGGCGATGTGCCCGACCTCATCGGCGCCACCGAAGACGCCAAGGTCGAGCCGCGCCGCGATTCGGACAATGCCGAACGCGAGCGCAAGCGGGCGTTCGACGAAAAGTCGATCGACGACGCCATTCGCGAGAATATTCGCCTCCACGGCGCTTGAAGCGCGGGCGGGTTCAATCTTTCGCCGCATGCGCTATAGCGCCCGCAGCCAGAGGGCCGGGCGGCCGCGGGGTGCTTAGCATCGCGAGGAAAGTCCGGGCTCCACGGAACAACGGTGCCGGGTAACGCCCGGCGGATCGCAAGGCTTCGGCCGAGCGGTTCAGGGACAGTGCCACAGAAAGGATACCGCCCATCTTCGGGTGGGTAAGGTCGAAAGGGTGCGGCAAGAGCGCACCGCGCGGCTGGTAACAGGCGCGGCATGGTAAACCCCACCGGGTGCAAGACCGAATAGGGGCGGCATATGGGCTGGTTCCGGCTCGTCGCCCGGGTTGGTTGCTTGAGGGGCGGGGCAACCCGCTTCCTAGAGGAATGGC
>JBDSEL010000073.1:0-12111 GCA_039920065.1 Sphingomicrobium sp.
ATCTTTATATCGTTATCCTTGTGAATCAGGATTTGCCTCTTGCCGACCGCTTCCAGGCGCTGGCCGACCCCACTCGGCTGCGCATCCTGGCGCTGCTCAGACAGATGGAATTATCGGTCGGCGAGCTTGCGCTGGTTTTGGGGCAAAGCCAGCCGCGGGTGTCGCGCCACCTCAAGATCCTCGCCGATGCCGGTGTCCTCAAGCGGCGCAAGGAAGGCAGTTGGGTGTTCCTGACGCTGGGCGAGCCTGGTCAGGTCGAACCGTTGTTCGGGCTCATCGACGGCTGGTCGGACAGGGCGACCGAAGCGCTGTTCGCGGCCGACGCCCAGCGCCTCGATGCGGTGCGCGCCGAACGCGCCGACGCCGCCAATCGCTATTTCGCGGCCCACGCCGGGGTGTGGGACCAAATTCGCTCGCTTCACGTTGCCGAAAGCCAGGTCGAGGACGCCATCGATGACGTGCTCGGCGCGCATGAGCTCGGGCGGCTGGTCGACATCGGCACCGGCACTGGGCGGATGATCGAGCTGTTCGGACCGCGCGCGGTTGAGGCGATCGGGATTGACCGAAGCTCCGAAATGTTGCGCCTGGCGCGCGTCAAATTGGAGGCTGCGGGCATTCCGTCGAGCCTTCGCCAGGGCGATATGTACGCGCTTCCGCTGGGCGACGGCGCGGCCGACAGCATCATCGTCCACCAGGTCCTTCATTACGCCCATTCGCCAGCCGCAGCGATTGCCGAGGCGGCGCGAGTGCTGGCGACGGGGGGAATCTTGCTGATCGTCGATTTCGCCGCCCACGGGCGGGAGGAGTTACGCGCCACCGATGCCCATATCCGCCTCGGTTTCGAAGATCGCGCAATGGCCGATTGGTTCGCCGGAGCGGGCCTTGAACTCGACCATGTCCAGCACCTCGAGGGGGGCGAATTGACGGTCACCCTGTGGCGCGGGGTGAAGCCGGCGTTGAGTAACGCCGAGGGGCCGGCCGGACGCCTGCGGAAGGCGGCATGAGCTCCCTCGCCCGCGCGGGGCTGGACCAGCACCAGCCGCTGTTCGCCGAAGCGCGCGGCGACATCGCCGTCAGTTTCGAATTTTTCCCACCCAAGTCCGAAGCGATGGCCGACACCTTGTGGTCGTCGATCCAGACTCTCGCGCCGCTCGATCCGCGGTTTGTCAGCGTGACCTACGGTGCCGGCGGTTCGACCCGCGAACGGACCCACGCCACGGTCGAACGGATTCTCAAGGAAACGCCGTTGACCCCCGCCGCGCATCTGACCTGTGTCGGTGCCAGCAAAAGCGAAATCGACGATATCGCTCGGGCTTATTGGGCGGCGGGTGTGCGCCATATCGTCGCGCTTCGCGGCGATCCTGCTGAGCCCGGCCAGCCCTACGCCCCGCACCCCGATGGCTATGACAATGCGGCCGAACTGGTCGCTGGTCTCAAGCGCATCGCCGACTTTGACATTTCGGTCGCGGCCTATCCCGAATGTCACCCCGACTCGGCCGATCACGCCGCCGATGTCGATAATCTCAAGCGCAAGGTCGATGCCGGCGCCAATCGCGCAATCACCCAGTTCTTTTTCTCCCCCGATTGCTATTTCCGCTTTCAGGACGCGGTCGCCGCGGCCGGTATGGAGATCGAGATCGTGCCGGGCATCCTGCCGGTGACCAATGTCGCAACCACTCGCCGCTTCGCCGCCCAATGCGGGGCCGGCATCCCCGACTGGCTCGACGATCTGTTCGAGGGGCTCGATGCACTGCCTGGCGCGCGCCAGCTGGTCGCCGCGACCCTCGCCGCCGAACTGGCCGGCCAACTCTATGCCGGCGGCGTTCGCCACTTCCATTTCTACACGCTCAACCGGGCTGAGCTGAGCTACGCTATTTGCCACCTGCTTGGTGTGAGGCCCGCGCAATGAGCGCCGCTGCCAGTTTCCGCGCCGAGGCGGCGAAGCGCATCCTGGTCAAGGACGGCGCTTATGGAACGCTGATCCAGGCTGAGAAATTGACGGAAGCCGACTTCCGCGGCGAGTTCGACCTGACCCGCGATCAGAAGGGCAATAACGACCTCATCAACCTCACGCGCCCCGACATCGCCGAGGCGATTTGTCAGCGATTCGCGGATGCCGGCGCGGATGTGCTGGCAACCAATACGTTCAACGCCAATTCGATCAGCCAGGCCGATTTCGCGGCCGACCATCTGGTCGCCGATATCAACCGCGATGCCGCGCGCATCACCCGCATGGTCGCCGATCGCCAGGGCCGCCCAATCTGGGTCGCGGGCGCGGTCGGGCCGACCAACAAGACCTTGTCCCTGTCGCCCGACGTCAACGATCCCGGCTATCGCGAAGTCAGCTTCGATGAGGTCAAGGCGGTCTATCGCGGGCAGGTCGATGCGCTGGTCGACGGCGGGGTCGATTTCATCCTGGTCGAAACCGTGTTCGATACGCTGAACGCCAAAGCCGCGGTGATGGCGGTGATCGAGGCCGAAGCCGCCTTGGGCCGCCACTTGCCATTGATGCTGTCGATGACCCTGACCGATCTTAGCGGCCGCAACCTCTCGGGCCACACGGTCGAGGCGTTTTGGGCAAGCATCCGCCATGCCCGTCCGCTGACCGTCGGGCTCAATTGCTCGTTCGGCGCGGCCCAGCTTCGCCCGCATCTCGCGGCCTTGTCGCGGATCGCCGACACGCTGGTCATGGCCTATCCCAATGCCGGCCTGCCCAACGACCTCGGCGAGTATGACGAGGCGGCACAGGAAACCGCCGATCAAGTGCGCGAATGGCTTGGCCAAGGCCTGGTCAACGTCGTCGGCGGCTGCTGCGGCACGACCCCGCTGCATATCGCCGCGATTGCCGAGGCAGCGCGTGATTGCACGCCGCGGGCTGTCCCGGCCCCCTCGCCCGCGACACTGCTGGCGGGGCTGGAGCCGATGGTCATCGCGGCGTGAGCGAGCAAGTTGGCGCGGGCGCGCGCTTCGTCAATGTCGGCGAACGCTGCAATGTCACTGGCTCGGCCCGGTTCAAGAAACTGGTGCTGGCTGGCGATTATGATGCCGCGGTCGAGGTTGCCCGGGCGCAGGTCGAAAACGGCGCGCAAATCCTCGACGTCAACATGGACGAGGCCTTGCTCGACAGCGAACAGGCGATGTCGATTTTCCTCAAGCGGATCGCCGCCGAGCCCGACATCGCCCGCATCCCGGTGATGATCGACAGCTCGAAATGGAGCGTGATCGAGGCCGGCCTCAAATGCGTCTCGGGCAAGCCGGTGGTCAATTCGATCAGCCTCAAGGAAGGCGAGGGGCCGTTCCTCGAACTCGCCGCCAAGTGCCGCGCTTATGGCGCCGCAGTGGTGGTCATGGCGTTCGACGAAACCGGCCAGGCCGACACCAAGGCGCGCAAGATCGAGATTTGCGACCGCGCCTACAAGACGCTGGTGGCGGCCGGGACCGACCCCACCGACATCATCTTCGACCCCAATATCTTCGCCGTTGCGACCGGGATCGACGAGCATCGCCGCTATGCGCTCGACTTCATCGAAGCCGTGCGTGAAATCCGCGCCCGCTGCCCTGGCGTGCATGTCTCGGGCGGCCTGTCGAACCTCAGCTTCTCGTTCCGCGGTAACGAGCCGGTGCGCCGCGCGATGCACAGCGTGTTCCTGTTTCACGCCATTCCAGCCGGGCTCGACATGGCCATCGTCAACGCCGGACAGCTCGACGTTTACCAGGACATCGACCCCGAATTGCGCGAAGCGTGCGAGGATGTCGTGCTCGACCGGTCGCCCAAAAACGGCGGCGATTCGACCGAGCGGTTAGTCGCGCTCGCGGAGCGCTTTCGCGGCACCGATGAAGCGCAGGAAAAAGCGGCCGCGGAGTGGCGTTCGCTGCCGGTCGGCGAACGGCTAAGTTACGCCTTGGTCAAGGGCATCGACGCGGATATCGTCGCCGATACGGAGGAGGCGCGGCTGGTCGCCGAGCGCCCGATCCACGTCATCGAAGGTCCGCTGATGGACGGCATGAACGTCGTCGGAGACCTGTTCGGGTCGGGCCAGATGTTTCTTCCGCAAGTGGTCAAATCGGCGCGGGTGATGAAGCGCGCGGTGGCCCACCTGATCCCCTTCATCGAGGCCGAAAAGGAACGCACTGGCGCGACGGCCGGAAAGGGCCGGATCGTCATGGCCACGGTCAAGGGCGACGTCCACGACATCGGCAAGAACATCGTCGGCGTGGTCCTGCAGTGTAACGGATTCGAGATCATCGACTTGGGCGTGATGGTGGCGTGGCAGGACATTCTGGCGGCCGCCAATGACAATAATGCCGACATGATCGGCCTCAGCGGCCTGATCACCCCCTCGCTTGATGAAATGGTCACCGTGGCCGGGGAGATGGAGCGTAGCGCGATGGTCCTGCCGCTGCTCATCGGCGGTGCAACGACGAGCAAGGCGCATACCGCGCTGCGCATCGACCCGGCCTATTCG
This sequence comes from Sphingomicrobium sp., assembly GCA_039920065.1. Classification (GTDB taxonomy): domain Bacteria; phylum Pseudomonadota; class Alphaproteobacteria; order Sphingomonadales; family Sphingomonadaceae; genus Sphingomicrobium. The sequence goes on from JBDSEL010000073.1 coordinate 4,467, forward strand.
GGTCCGGTCATCCATGTCCTCGATGCAAGCCGCGCGGTCGGCGTCGCTTCAGGCCTGGTCAGCGAGACTCAACGGGCGCCGCTGATCGCCGCGACCGCGAGTGAATATGACGCGCTGCGCATTGCCCGCGCCCGCGGCACGCCGAATGAACTCGCCAGCCTGGCGGAGGCACGCGCCAATGGCTTCGCTTATGATCCCGCTGGCAAGGCGCCCCCGCCGGCGCTTCCGGGCCTGCACCAGTTCGGCGAATGGCCGCTGCGCGATCTGCGCGCGTCGATCGACTGGACGCCGTTTTTCCGCGCCTGGGAACTGGCCGGCAATTATCCGCAAATCCTCGACGATGCAGTGGTTGGCGAGAGCGCGCGCAGCCTTTTCGCTGACGCCAATGAAATGCTCGACAAGATTATCGCCGAACGCTGGCTGACGGCGAGCGCGGCGGTCGGCCTGTGGCGTTGCCGACGCGAAGATGACGATGTCCTCATCCTCGCCGGCAACGACTGGGTGCGCGTGCCTTTCCTGCGCCAGCAGGTGAAGAAGCGGGAAGGGCGCGCCAACATGTGCCTGGCCGACTTCATCGACCCCGGCGAGGAGGACTGGATTGGCGGCTTCGCAGTCGGCATCCACGGCATCGACGCGCACCTCGCGCGCTTCCAGGCGGAAAATGACGATTATTCGGATATCCTGCTCAAGGCCTTGTCCGACCGGCTCGCCGAAAGCATGGCTGAAGTGCTCCACGCCGAAGTGCGCCAGCGGTTGTGGGGCTATGTCGACGAGCATTTGTCCAACGCCGACCTGATCCGCGAAAAATTCGTCGGCATCCGCCCGGCCCCGGGTTATCCTGCATCGCCCGATCACAGCTTGAAGCCGATCCTGTTCGACATGCTCGGCGGCACTCCGGCAGGCGTCACGCTGACCGAGAATTTCGCGATGTGGCCGACCAGCGCCGTGTCGGGTTTCTACCTCGCGCATCGCGACAGCCAATATTTCGGAGTCGCGCGCATCGGGCCCGACCAGCTGGCCGATTATGCCCGCCGCCGCGGCATCGATCGCGAGCAGGCGGAACGCTGGCTCCGCCCCAACCTCGACTAGGCTGCGCGCCTCGGCTAGCGCTTCGCCAATATGCTCCGCCAGTTGATCCTCGCCATATTGCTACTCGTGGCTGCGCCGGCCGCGGCGCAATTCGACCAGCTCGATGGGTCGCAGGCGGCGGTCCGCGACAACGCCATCACGCCCGAGCTGGTAATCGACGCGCGCGCCACGCCGGGCTCCAGCGCCGACCTTGCCATCCTCATGCGGGTCAAACCGGGGTGGCACGGCTATTGGCTCAATCCGGGCGATGCGGGCCTGCCGATGAGCGTCGAGTGGACGCTGCCCAAGGGGTGGTCGGTGGGGCCGCTGCGCTATCCGGTGCCGCATCGCCTAAGCGTCCAGGGGATCGTCAATTACGTCTATGAGCGCGATTATGCAGTGCTCACGCGGGTCACCGCTCCAGCGGGCGCGACCGGAAGCGCCGAGATCCGTGCCAAGATGCGCTGGCTTGCCTGCACCGACAAGGTTTGCGTCCCTGAACAGGGCGAGGCGACAGTCACGGTGCCAACCGGCGGCATGGCCACGCCCGATCCGCGTTTCAACGACTGGCGCCAGGCCCTGCCACGTCCCTTGTCGAGCAAAGCGCGGTTCGAACGCCGCGGGGAGGCCCTGCGCATCGCCATTCCCTTGCCCGCGAGTGTCGGGGTCACTGACCCCTATTTCTACCCCGCGACCGATGGCGCGATCGCTTATGACGCGCCGCAGACGTTTCGCCGCGACGGCGATTGGCTGATCGCCGCGCTCAAGACCGGCACCGACCAGCCGGGCACAATCGCTGGAGTTCTGTCGTACGGCGCCAGCGCCGGCCTGGAGATCGCCGCCGTCCCCGGTGCAGTGCCGAGCGGCGGTGCGCCGATCGGCGACACCGTGGCGCCGGGGTTGCTCGCGGCGCTGCTCGGCGCCTTGCTCGGCGGCGTCATCCTCAACCTGATGCCGTGCGTCTTTCCGATCCTGGCGATCAAGGCCCTGCACCTGGCCCGCGCCGGCGGAAGCGAGCGCGCGGCACGGCGCGATGCGCTTGCTTATGCCGCGGGCGCGGTCATCGGCACGGCGGCGCTTGGCGGAATATTGCTGTTGATCCGCGCCGGCGGCAGCGCCGCGGGCTGGGCGTTCCAGTTGCAGGACCCGCGCACGACCATGCTCCTGCTGCTGCTCGCGGTCGCGATCACCCTCAATCTGCTCAAGGCGTTCGAACTGCCGGTACTGGCCGGCGAGCGCGCCCCCGCTGGAAGCTTCGGCACGGGCGCGCTTGCGGCCTTTGTCGCGACGCCATGCGCGGGGCCGTTCATGGGCGTGGCGCTCGGCGCGGCGCTGCTGATGCCATTGTGGGGATCGGTGCTGGTGTTCGCCGCGCTCGGCCTTGGGCTAGCGCTGCCGTTCGTGCTGATCGCGTTCGTTCCGGCGGTGCGGCGGATGTTGCCGAAGCCGGGGCCATGGATGGCGCGGCTGCAGCGCTTCCTGGCGGTACCGATGGCGGCGACGGCGGTCGCCTGCCTGTGGCTGCTCTATCGCCAGGGCGGGCAGCCGGCCTTGCTGGTCGGCGCCATTGCCGCCGTGCTGCTGGCACTGCTGCTGACGATGTTCGGACGTCGTCAGATGGCGGGGACGATCGGTTGGCCGATGGCACTGGCCGGGCTGGTTGCAATCGCGGGCATCGGCATCGCGGTTCTGCCAAAGGCCGGGACCGGCTCCGCCCACGTCCCGGTCGGAGTCGCCAAGTGGAGCGACGAGGCGGTCCGCGCGGCCCAAGCCACGGGCAAGCCTGTGTTCGTCTATTTCACCGCCGACTGGTGTTTGAGCTGCAAAGCCAATGAAGCCGCCGCGATCGAGCGCAGCGAGACTCTGCGTGCCTTCCGCGACAATGGCGTCACCGTCCTTGCGGGCGACTGGACCAACGGCGATCCGGCGATCGGCCGTCTTCTCGAAAGCCGTGGCCGGGCCGGGGTGCCGCTCTATTTATGGTATGCAGCGGGCGCTGCGGAACCGGAGGAGCTGCCGCAAATCCTGACCCCGTCGATGCTTATCGACCGCGCTCGGGCCCCGGCTCGAGCGTCGGTAGAGGCGCCGCTGCGGGGCTAAGCGGCGCAGCGTAGATCTTCTCGCCGCCGATCCACGTTTCCAGCACCTTGGTCGCGCCCAAAGATTGCGGATCGACCTTGGTCGGGTCGCGGTCGACGACGATGAAGTCGGCCGCGCAGCCAGCGTCGAGGCAGCCAAGCTGGCCTTCCGCGAACCCGGCATATGCAGCGCCTCGAGTGAAGCCTTCGATAGCCTGCGCCAGATTTACCCGCTCACTCGGAATCCAGCCGCCCTTGGGGTCGCCCTTCATATCCTCGCGGCTGACAGCGGCCATCAGGCCGGGGAAGGGGTTCGGGCTTTCGACCGGGAAGTCGGACCCGAAGGCGATCGGGATGCCAAGCTTTTCGACCGTCTGCCACGCATAAGCGCCGGGCAGGCGCTCCATGCCGAGCCGCGCTTCGGCCATCAATCTGTCGCTGGTCTGGTGGGTCGGCTGCATCGAGGCGATGATCCCGGCGGGCTTGAGGCGCGGGATGTCTTTGGGATCGACGATCTGGAAATGCTCGATCCGCGGGCGCCGACCGGGGCCGAATTCGGCGGCGATCTTTTCATAGGCGGTGATGATCTGCGCGTTGGCGGCATCGCCAATGGCATGAGCGGCAAGCTGTCCGCCGCCTGAGGAGACTTCGCGCACCTGGGCGAGGAGTTCGTCGTCCTTGAGGAATTGCAGCCCACGAGTGTCCGGGCGGTCATGGTAGGGCAGTTTGAGCCACGCCCCGCGCGAGCCGAGCGCGCCGTCAGTGTAAATTTTGGTGCCGACCAGTTTGAGTCGTTGGCCGTAGAGCCAGTCGGTTGGCTTGCCGTGATTGATCGCGCGCCAATTCTCGGGCGCGCCGGCGTAACTGAAAATGCGGACCTTGAGGGTGCCAGCCTCCCCAGCGCGGCGCATCGCCTGCCAGGCGGGCGCGCTCGTCCCCATGTCGGCAGCGCTTACCAGTCCGACGCTGACCATCGCCTTTTGAGCTTCGGACAACATCTGGTCGAGCATCGCCGGGGTCGGTTCGGGAATGTGGCTTTCGACCAGGCCCTGGGCGATGTCGACAAACAGCCCGTCTATAATTTCGCCGCCCACCGGCGCCTTGGTCGAGCGCCCGATCTGGGCCCGCTTCATCGCTGCGGAATTGGCGACCGCGGCATGGCCATCGACGCGGGTTAGCCACACGGGCCGGCCGATTTCGACAGCATCGATGTCGGCGGCGGTGGGAAAGCGCTTGTCGTTCCATGATTCCTGGTTCCAGCCACGGCCGATGATCCACGGCCGGTCGGGATGCGCCGCGGCATAGGCTTTGAGTCTCGCCTGGAGGTCCGCGATCGAGGTGGTGCCGGTAAGGTCAAGCGTCAGCACGACGTCGCCCAGCCCCATGATGTGGCCGTGCGCGTCGATCAGCCCCGGCATGACCGTGCGCCCGCCGCCATCGACGACATCGGTGTCGGCAAGCTTGAGCATTTCGCCGTGGAGCTGGCGCTTCACTTTGCCGTCGCCGCCGATCAGCAGGCCCGAGAAATGGCGGATCTTGCCCGATCGATCGACGTCGATGCCATGGACGTTGGTGACCAGAAGGTCGGTGGCCGAGGCCGGCGAGGCGAGCGCGGCGAGGGCCGCGGCGGCAATGAGGGTGCGCATGGCCGGGGGCATAGCATTGTTTGGCAAGATGGGAACGGCTAGGCGATGGGCCGATGGGAGAGGTTCCGACGATCGACGATATTCGCGCCGCCGCCGCGCGGATCGAGGGCAAGGTCGTGCGCACCCCGATGCTGGTCAGCCGGACGCTGAGCGAGATCGTCGGTGCGGAGATCTGGCTGAAGTTCGAAAACCTCCAGTTCACCGCAGCCTATAAGGAGCGCGGCGCACTCAACAAGCTGCTTGCACTGACCGCGGAGGAGCGCGCGCGGGGGGTGATCGCAGCGTCCGCCGGCAACCATGCGCAGGCCGTCGCCTATCACGCCAAGCGGCTCGGTATTCCAGCGACCATCGTGATGCCGCTGCCGACCCCGACCATCAAGGTCACCCAGACCGAGGGTCATGGAGCGACGGTCGCTTTGTACGGCCAGGTCGTCGATGACAGTTTCGAGCATGCCCGCGAGCTCGAGCTCGAGCGGGGGCTGACCTTCGTCCACCCATTCGACGATCCCAAGGTGATTGCCGGTGCCGGCACGGTCGGCCTGGAAATGATGGCGGATGTGCCCGACCTCGACGCGATTGTCGTGCCGATTGGCGGCGGCGGGCTGATGAGCGGTATTGCCACTGCGGCCAAGGCGCTCAAGCCCGATATCGAAATGATCGGGGTCGAAGCCGAACTCTATCCGTCGATGAAATGCGCGGTCGAGGGTTGCCGAATGCCGCTTGGCGGGGACACGCTGGCCGAAGGCATTGCGGTCAAGAAACCGGGCGAATTGACCTCGCGGATCCTGCGCGACCTGGCCGACGATTTCATCCTCGTTTCCGAACGCGCGCTCGAACAGGCCGTGGCGATGTTGGTCGGGATCGAGAAAACCGTGGTCGAGGGGGCGGGCGCCGCGGGGCTTGCGGCGATCCTCGCCAATCCCGACCGGTTCAAGGGCAAAAAGGTCGCGACCGTCTTGTGTGGCGGTAATATCGACACCCATCTGCTGGCCACGGTCCTCATGCGCGACCTGGTTCGCTGCGGCCGGATCGCGCGCCTCAAGATTGCCGCCGAGGATCGCCCCGGGGCTCTCGCCTCGATCACTGCCCGCTTTCACGAGGCCGGGGTCAACATCATCGAGATCAACCACAGCCGCATTTTCAGCCATCTGCCGGCCAAGGACACAATGATCGAGGTCGAATGCGAAGCACGCGACGCAAGCGCCATCGATGATGTCGTCGCCCGGCTCGAAGCGGCCGGCTTCACGGTCGAGCGCGCAAGCCTCGATTAGGCGTGACACTGTCCCTCGACGGGACATCCTGGACCAAAGTCTGACTTCCCTCGGCTCCAAGTCTTTGCTTTCTCGTTTACCAGCCGCATAAAGGCTTTCGTAACTGTATCAGCGAGGTTTGGCGGGTGAGCGCACCCTTCCGTTTTCCAAAGTTCTTTGTGACCAACCCGTCGCCATGCCCCTATTTGCCGGGCAAGGTCGAACGCAAGGTCTTCACCGAGATCAACGGTCGCCACGCCAGCGAGCTCAACGAGGCGCTCGGCAGGATCGGCTTTCGCCGCTCGCAGTCGGTCGCCTACCGCCCCAGCTGCATCGATTGTTCGGCGTGCGTTTCGGTCCGCGTTGTGGCCGGCGAATTCACGCCCAGCGCGAGCCAGCGCAAGCTCATCCGCCGCCATGCCGATCTTGAAGTGACGGCGTGCAAGGCGTGGACCACTGACGAGCAATATACGCTGCTGCGCAAATATCTCAGCCACCGCCACCCCGGCGGCGGAATGGCCGAGATGGACGAGAGCGACTTTGCCGACATGGTCGAGCAATCGCCGGTGCGCACCCACGTCATCGAATATCGCGAACCCTCGGTCGACGGCCAGCCCGGCCGCCTCGTCGGCGCCTGCCTCAGCGACCAGCAGGGCGACGGGCTAAGCATGATTTACAGCTTCTTCGATGTCGGCGAGGGCGCCCGCAAGGGCCTCGGCACCTACATCATCCTCGACCATATCGTCCGCGCGGCGCGCGCCGCATTACCGTTCGTGTATCTCGGCTATTGGGTCGATGGGTCGGAGCGGATGAAGTATAAAACCAGCTTCCGTCCGCTCGAGCGCCTCGGCCGCGACGGCTGGAAGCGGCTCGACGCGATCGAGGACGCACCGGAGCCCGAGCTGGCGTTCAATCTGCCTGGACGTAGCCGGCGCGTTCTCAATCCAGCTTAAGCTCGCGCATTCGCAAACGGGAAACGGCGGAGCGTTGCCGCCCCGCCGTCGTTCAAGGCCCCGCTTAAATTTGGTTCAGGCGACCGCGGTTTCCAGGGTTGCGGTATCGCCTTCGACTTCGCGCAGCACGTAGCCGCGGCCCCATACAGTCTCGATGTAATTATCGCCCCCGCAGGCCAGCGACAATTTCTTGCGCAGCTTGCAGATGAACACGTCGATGATCTTAAGTTCGGGCTCGTCCATCCCGCCGTAGAGGTGGTTCAAGAACATTTCCTTGGTCAGCGTGGTGCCCTTGCGCAGCGAAAGCAGCTCGAGCATCGCATATTCCTTGCCCGTCAGATGGACGCGGTTGCCATCGACTTCGACCGTCTTGGCGTCGAGGTTGACCGCCAGCTTTCCGGTGCGGATGACCGATTGCGAATGGCCCTTCGAGCGGCGGACGATGGCGTGGATGCGCGCGACCAGTTCGTCGCGGTGGAACGGCTTGGTGACATAATCGTCGGCGCCGAAACCAAGCGCGCGAACCTTGCTGTCCATTTCGCCGATGCCCGACAGGATCAGGACCGGCGTTTGCACCTTTGCGGTGCGCAATTTCTTGAGCACGTCATAGCCGTGCATGTCGGGCAAATTGAGGTCGAGGCAAATGATGT
>JBDSEL010000074.1:0-7826 GCA_039920065.1 Sphingomicrobium sp.
CAGCTGGCCGAGCCCGGGGCACTGATCGGCTTCGCTGGCCAGCGCGTGATCGAGCAGACCATCCGCGAGAAATTGCCCGAGGGCTTCCAGCGCGCCGAATATCTGCTCGAGCACGGGATGATCGACATGGTCACCCCGCGCGGAGAGCTGCGCGAGATGCTCGCTCAGCTCATTTCCTACCTCGCGCCGGAGGAGAAGAAGGCGGCGTGACCCTACCCTCTCCCCGCCGGGAAGAGGGTTGATGGACTTCGCCACCTCGACCGACCCGCGCGTCCAGGCCCAGCTCGACCGACTGCCCAAGGCCTCAAGCGCGGGCGACATCCTCACCCTCGATCGAATCCGCGAGCTTTGCACTCGCCTTGGAAATCCGCAGCAGCGCTTGCCGCCGGTGTTCCATGTCGCCGGGACCAACGGCAAGGGCTCGACCATCGCCTGGCTGCGGGCCGCGATCGAGGCCGGCGGCGGCACCGTCCATGCCTTTACCAGCCCGCACCTCGTCCGCTTCAACGAGCGCATCCGGGTTTCCGGTTCGCTGATCGAGGATCGCGACCTCGCGCCATTACTCGAACAAGTGATCGACGCCGGCGACGGCCTCGACGCCAGTTTCTTCGAAGTCGCGACGGCCGCCGCGTTCATTGCCTTCGCCCGCGCGCCGGCCGATGCGACCTTGGTCGAAGTCGGGCTTGGCGGCCGGCTCGACGCGACCAATATCGTGTCCCCGATCGTCACCGGCATCGCCGCTTTGGGGATCGACCATGCCCATATTCTCGGCGACACGCTCGGCCAGATCGCGCTTGAAAAAGCGGGCATTGCCAAAGCCGGCGTCCCGCTGGTGGTGCTCGATTACCCCCCGGACATCGACGCGCTCATCGCCGGCCACGCGGCCCGAACCGGCGCGCCGTTGGTCCGGGTCAGCCGCAGCGACGGCCCTGCAACCCTCGACCCGGCGCAGGTCGCCAATCGCGCGCTGGCCGAGGCGATGCTTGCCAATCAGACGGCGGTGACGCGTTTTGACTTGGCCGGTGCTGCGGCAAGCTTCGCCTGGCCGGCGCGGATGCAGCGACTGACGGGTCCGTTGGTCGCCGGACTGAGGGTGCCCGTCACACTCGACGGCGCGCATAATGCGCAGGGAGCCGAGCAATTGGCGGCGGCGGTCGATGGCCTGATCGTCCTGATGGCCGGACTGCTCGCCAATCGCGACCCAGCGGACATTCTCGCGCCCTTCGCCGGCAAGGTCGCACGGTTCATCGCTCTGCCCATCAGCGACCACGACGCCCACCAACCGGCCAGTCTCGCCGCTGTGGCGGACGCCCTGTTCGGCCGTGACGACAGCCTTGCCGCAGCCTCGATCGAGCAGGGGTTCGAGCAATTGCGCGCGCTCGACCCGCGCTTGCCGGTGGTCGTGATAGGTTCGCTCTACCTCGCCGGCGACATCCTCCGGCTCAGCGGCATCGTCCCCGATTAGACCGCGTTGACCGGATCATCCTTATCGGCGTCATCATCGCGGCCGGTGGCGCGAATGCGGATCCATTCGAGGATGACGAAGCCGACCGCGACCAGCCCGAGCCCAGCGGTGAAGCGGAACACCGGCGCATAGCCGACATTGTCGATCGCCTCGCCGATCGCTGCCCGGCCGAGCGAGCCGACGAGGAAGGTCAGCGAACTCAACAAGGCATATTGGACCGCGCTGAATTCGCGGCTGGTGATCGACGACAGATAAGCGACGAACGCCGCCCCGGCGAGGCCGCCGGCGATATTCTCGCCCGACACCGCGATCAGCAGCCGGACCATGCGCAGATCATGGCCAAAGGCATCGAGGTGCATCATCGTCGCAAAGGCATCGATATAATGCGCGCCCGACGCCAGATCGGCGTAGAGCAGATTGGACGCAGCAGCGGTGATTGCTCCGATCATCAAGGTCGGCATCCGCCCGATCGTGGCGAATAAAATCCCGCCCAGTGCGATCCCGGCCATGGTCATGAACACACCGAAAATTTTCGACGCAAAGGCCACTTCGTCGCCGGTGTATTTCAATTCCTCGAGGTAGAAGGGGAAGGCGAAACTGCCCCAGATATTGTCGGCGATGCGATAGCTGAGGATCAGGCCGATCACGACGATCACGCCCCAACCGATCCGCCGCACGAGGTCGGCGAGCGGCAGGATCAACGCCGAATAGGCATGGTCGGCAGCGCGCTCGCCCGAAGTCACGGCCGGGTCCGCGCTGGCCAAGGCATGATCGCCTTTGGCCTGCATCCAGTTGAGCACCGCAGCGACGATCGCCGGCAGGATCACGGTCGAAGCGACGATCCACGGCCCATAGGCCTTGGTAAATTCGCCCGCCGATGGCGGTTTGCCAGTGGCCGGGTCGATCGCCCCGCCCAGCATGTTGATCATGAACGCCGCCACCGACCAGATTGCCCAGGCCCAGCCAAGCCCGACGATGATCAGGCCGATCAGCCGGTAGCGCGGCTCGAGCGCGCCCTTGGACCGCAGCGCGCTCTGCTCGGTCTCGGCCGCGGTGCGTGGCGTATCGGGCGCCATCATGGTGGCGATCACGGTCAGCGCCATGAATACGCCCATCACCGCATAGACCGTCGGCCACGGCATCCGCTCGCTCAGCACCAGCGCCAGCGCGCCGCCGACCAGCGCCGCGATGCGATAACCGAATTGATAGATGGAGGAGAGGATTTCGACCGGTGCCTGCTCGTCGGCGACGTCGATCCGCCAGGCATCGATAACCACGTCCTGCGTGGCCGAGGCAAAGGCGCCGATCACCGCGACGATTGCGAACCAGCCGAGCGACAGGCGCGGATCGCTCATCGCCAGCCCGAAAAAGGTCAATGTCAGCAGGATCTGGCACAGCAGCAGCCAGCTGCGCCGCCGCCCGAGCCGTTCCAGCCCCGGCAGGCGGACGCGGTCGACCAATGGCGACCACAGGAATTTGAATGCATAGGCAAGGCCGATCCACGACAGCACGCCGATCGTCGCCAGATCGATCTTCCACGCCCCGAGCCAGGCGTTGAGCGTGCCGATGAGCAAGGTGTAGGGAAGCCCTGCGCCGAAGCCGAAAGCGAGCATGACCGCGGTCTTGCGCTGGCCCATCGCGGCCCTCACCAACCGCCAGCCCTTGAGCTTTTCCGCTGGTGCCGCGCCAGCCTGTGCAACGCCCGCTTTTGCCATGTCCCACCCTTCGCCTGCCGAAGCGTCGGACCTTAGCAGCGGATATGGGCTAGGCTAGTGGGCGTGCGCCCGCCGCAGCGAGACTAGCGATGCGGCTAATCGTCGAGGTGCGGGTAGAGTTCGAGCCCCTTGGACGGCTTGACCTTGGTCCGCTGCAAATGCTTGTCGACGCATTCGATCGCCGATTTCAATTGCAGGTCGGAATAGGGTTTGGACAGGCATCCGACCGCGATGTCGCACGCCTCCGCGAACGGATTTCCGGTCGCGAACAGGGTCGGAATGCCCTTGGCCTTGGCGGCGCGGGCCAGATCGACCCCGGTTTCCTGGCTGTTGAGGCGCACGTCGCTGAGGATCAGGTCAATCTGCTCGACCTTGATGATCTCGAGCGCGCGGTCGAAATCGTCAACCGTCGCGACGATTTCATAGCCGCAATCGCGCAGCATGCTTTCGTTGTCGAATGCAGTCAGCGGTTCATCCTCGACGATCAGGATTCGCTTGACTACCGACTTGCGCCTACCGAACAGCATGACCGTCAAGACCCCTATGACCAACCGACCACTGAAACGAACGAATCGGCCTGCGGTGCCAAGCGCCCGCCACCCGCACAATAAGCCTGCCGCGGGTGCGCAGGATAGTGCTGATAAGCCGCAGCGCATCGCCAAATTGCTGGCCCGCGCCGGCATTGCGTCACGGCGCGAGATCGAACGCATGATCGACGACGGCCGGATTGCGCTCAAGGGCGAGAGGTTGATGACTCCGGCGACGTTGCTCACCGACCTTGTCGATGTGACCGTTGACGGCCGCCCGGTGCGCCCGCCCGCGGCCGCTCGACTATACCGTTTCTACAAGCCTGCCGGCTGCCTGACCGCGGCCTTCGACCCCAAGGGCCGGCCGACGATTTACGACCGTTTGCCCGAGGGGCTGCCCCGGCTGGTTCCGGTTGGGCGGCTCGATTATGCGACCGAGGGTCTGCTGTTGCTGACCAACGACGGCGAGTTGAAGCGTCAACTCGAGCTGCCCAGCACTGGCGTCCCGCGCACCTATCGCGCGCGCGCCTTCGGCACCGTCAGCCAGGACCAGCTCGAGGAGCTTGCGGTCGGCGTGACCATCGAGGGCCATCGCTACGGCTCGATCGACGCCAACCTCGAGCGCCGCACCGGCCGCAATTGCTGGATCGAAATGACCCTGACCGAGGGCAAGAACCGCGAAGTCCGCCGAGTGCTCGAATATCTCGAGATGCAGGTATCGCGCCTCATCCGCACCGCTTACGGGCCGTTCGGCCTCGAAGATTTGGCGCCGGGCCAGGTCGATGTCATCGACCGCGAAACCCTCTTCGCATTCCGCAAGACGCTCAAGACTTGACCAGCGCGCGATGAGGATCGTCGCTGGCGAATGGCGCGGCCGGCCGCTGGTCGCGCCCAAGGGCATGGCCACGCGCCCGACCGCCGACCGAGTGCGCGAAACTCTGTTCTCGATGTTGACCAGCCGCCTTGGTAGTTTCACCGAGGTTGCCGTCGCCGATCTGTTCGCGGGCTCGGGCGGCCTCGGCTTGGAAGCGCTGTCGCGCGGTGCGGCCAGCACGACCTTCGTCGAGCGCGATTCGGCGGCCTTGGCCGCGCTCAAGGCCAATCTCGCCACGCTCGGCGGTGAGGCGCGAGCGCAAATCATCGCCGGGGATGCACTCAAGCTGCCGCGCGGCCGCGGGCCGTTCGACCTGATCCTCGCCGACCCGCCTTATGCGGTCGGATCGGGCAATGCGGTGGCTGCCGCAGTCATGGCCGCTTCCTGGCTTGCGCCCGGCGGCTGGCTGGTGGTCGAAACCGAGCGCCGCGAAGCGGTTGCGCACGATGCTTTGACGGTCGAGGCCGAGCGCGTCGTTGGCCGCGCCCGGCTCACGTTCCTACGCTCCTAGGCGCGCTTTGCCGTCGCCGCTTCGCGGATCGCATCGACCTCGCTGCTCAGCCGCCGTCCGACCGCCGCCGCAGCGGCCTTGCCGGCTTCCTTGACCGCCTTGCCGCCACCCTTTTTGCCCTTCGCGCCGCTATTGAGGCCGTGTTCGGCAAGCGCTGCCAGGGCCGCCGTGGCGGCGACCGCGACCAAATCGGCGACCAGCGGGCTTTGCAACAGATTGACGAAGGCATCGGCCGCGCCGGGACCGGAGGTCGCGCGCTCGGTGCCCTTGGCCCTGGTCGATTTGGTCCGCGCTTTCGACTGGGCCCGCGCTTTGGCCGTGGACGCCGCCGGCTTCTTCGCCTTGGGCTTGGTTGCGGTCTTGGCCATCATCGTCTCCCGGAAATTCGCTGGTGCATGTCGCTCAACTCACTCGGCGCATGTCGGTATCCGCGAACGGCTGCGCAAGGGCGCAGGCATCGACCCGCTCGGCATTGAGCCAGCGGTCGGTGTCGGCGCCGGGCCGAAGCATCACCGGCATCGCCTTGGGGTGGACCGCCCCGACCATGGCGTTGGCGTCGCAGGTCAGGAAGGCCATGAACGGACCGCCCTCGCCCGGCCGCCAGATCCCGGCGAAGGCGAACAGGGGGTGATGCGCCTCGCCCATCCCGAACCAGCATTTGGCCTTGCGCTTGGTGACCGGGTCGGAATCCTGCGTCCATTCGCAGAAACTGGTCACCGGCACGAGGCAGCGGCGCGCGGGATTGTCGAGCGCGCTGCGCCAGAACGTGCTGGTCAAGTTGCGGACGTTGGTAACCGGTCGTCCCCCGGCTGCGGCCGGACCCGGAAAGCCCCAGGTCATAGTGTCGAGCATCAGCACTCCGCTTTCGCCGCGGCGAAGCACTGGCGCTGCTCGGCCGGGGTAAATCTCGTCGAACGGCGGCAGATTGGCGGTGTCGCCCGCGAACGGCCCGAACAGCCGTCGCATTTCGTCCACCGTGGCGGTCATCGAATAGAGATTGCACATCGCAGCACACCTTTTCACACCGTGCGCGCGCCCGTCAATCGATCTGGTGTATTGACACGATAATACACCTTCGCCTATGTCCCGGCGACTGCCAACAGGGAGGCACTTTGACTATGTACAGCCAACAAGAACTTGACGAGGCGGTCGCCGCCGGGGTGATCGACCCCAAGGCCGCCGATGCGCTTCGCGCGCACGTCTCGTCGCAGCGATCCGTCAGCATTCCGGATGAGGAGCAGTTTCGGCTGATCACCGGTTTCAACGATATTTTCGTATCCATCGCCGCCGCGATCATGATGTTCGCAATGGCCTGGATCGGACAGGTCGTCGGCAAAAATCTGGGCCTTCAAATTGAAACCGACGGGCCGACCTTTGTCGCCCCCTTGCTCGTTGCCGCGACCGCCTGGGGCCTAGCGACATTCTTTACCGGCAAGCGCCGCATGGCGCTGCCGTCGATCATCCTGCTGCTCGCCTTCGTTGGCGCGACGTTCGCTACCGCATTGTTTGCGGCGGTCGGCGTGATCGGCAGCGAGACGTTCAACGACGGCAATAACAATGTCCTCGGCGCGGTTGTCGCCGCGGGTGCCGCAGCGGTTGCCGCCGGCGCCGCGTGGATCCACTGGCGCACCTTCCGCGTCCCGATCACTATCGCCGCCGGTGCCGGCGCGGTCGCCGCGATCATCGTCGCGCTGATCGTTGCAGCGGTCGGCCCCGACGCCGCCGGGATCAAGACCGTCGTCCTCGGCGGCACGTTGGTCTTGGGCGTGGCCATGTTCCTGTTCGCCATGTGGTGGGACGGCTCGGACCGCGAACGGGTGACCCGCCGCAGCGATGTTGCCTTTTGGCTCCATCTCCTCGCCGCGCCGATGATCGTCCACCCGGTCTTCACCTTGCTCGGGCTCAACGATGGCAATGCCAGCGTCGCCGAAGCGCTGATCGTCATCGGCCTGTATATCGCGATGGGTGTGACTGCGCTGGCGATCGACCGCCGTGCGCTGCTGGTATCGGCGCTCGCCTATGTGCTGTGGGCGATGAGTGATCTGTTCAAGCGCTTCGGCGCGGTCGAACTCAATGTCGCGCTGACCGCGCTCATCATCGGCTCGGCGCTGCTGCTGCTGTCGGCCTTCTGGCACCAGGCCCGCGCTGCGGTGGTGAGGCCCCTGCCCGACGGGCTCAAGGGCCGCTTGCCAGTGCTTGATCGTCCGGCGATCGCAATGGCCGCCTGACCCTCGCCATCGGCGATTGAATAAGGGCCCCTGCCGCACCCGCGGCGGGGGCCTTTTTTGTTAGTCGCCGACCAGCTTGAGCAGCCGCCGCTCGATCGGTGCCAGGATTCCGCCGAGCTCGTGGCCGCGCTTCAACACCATGCCGCTATCGCCGACCAGCGCCCACTCACCCTGCTTCAACCGCAGCGAGGGTCGCTTTTCGATGCGGATTTCGGGGCGGTCGGCGTGGCGGTGGAAGGCGGCGAACAGCGCCAGGTCATGGTCGAAGCGAAGCGCGTAATCGCGCCAATGGCCGGCGACCACCATGCGGCCGTACAAATCAATGATGCGGGTGAATTCGCAGCGATCGAAGGTGGCGACGTGGCGCCGGTCCCAAGGTTGCGGGAACGGCGCGACGTTCATGCGCTCTTGGCTTTCTGGCGCGCCGTCCCGGACCCGACATGCGATTTGCGCTCGGCCCGAAGGATCGCGATCTCGCGCTCCAGCTCGCACAGCCGGGCCAGCAC
>JBDSEL010000075.1:0-3910 GCA_039920065.1 Sphingomicrobium sp.
CGGGCGGCGGCAACACCACCTTGTACCAGCATCTGTTCTGGTTCTTCGGCCACCCCGAAGTGTACATCATGATCCTGCCCGGCTTCGGCATCGTCAGCCAGGTCGTCGCGACGTTCAGCCGCAAGCCCGTGTTCGGCTATCTCGGCATGGCCTATGCAATGGTCTCGATCGGCGCCATCGGCTTCATCGTCTGGGCGCACCACATGTACACCACCGGCATGAGCGTCGATGAAAAGATGTACTTCACCGCCGCGACGATGGTCATCGCCGTCCCCACCGGCGTCAAGATCTTCAGCTGGATCGCAACCATGTGGGGCGGGTCGATCAGCTTCGAAACGCCGATGCTGTGGGCGATCGGCTTCATCTTCCTGTTCACCGTCGGCGGCGTCACCGGCGTCGTCCTGGCCAACGGCGGGGTCGATAATTACATGCACGACACTTATTATGTGGTCGCGCACTTCCACTATGTGCTCAGCCTCGGAGCGGTGTTCGCGCTGTTCGCCGGCTTCTATTACTGGTTCCCGAAAATGAGCGGGAAAATGTATGTCGAATGGGCTGGCAAGCTGCACTTCTTCCTCATGTTCATCGGCGTGAACCTGATTTTCTTCCCGCAGCACTTCCTCGGCCTCGACGGGATGCCGCGCCGGATCCCGGACTACACCCCGGCGTTCCAGCATTGGAACCAGGTCTCGACCTATGGCTATATGGTGACGATCACCGGCGTCGCGATCTTCTTCATCAACATTGGCTGGTCGCTCGCGGCCGGCAAGAAGGCGCCCGACAATCCGTGGGGCGAAGGCGCGACGACCCTGGAATGGACGCTGTCCAGCCCGCCGCCGTTCCACCAATTCTCGACCCTGCCGAAGATCGACTAGCCGCTCGGCCGGCACGCGCGAGACTTCCCCAGGCCCCGGTTCGCGCCGGGGCCTTTTTCGTGGCGTGGAAGCGGCGGGCAGAGGCGGGCACGCGGTGGAACCGCGGCCGGCGCTGGATCGAAATTGGGTGGCCACTCGTTGAACCAGCATTCATTCGAGTAAGGAGTATTTCATGACCGAGACCAGCAACGACATCCGTACCCTCAACGGCCTCATCGCCACCACCATCGACAGCGTTGACGGCTATCGCACGTCGGCCGAGGACATCCAATCGCCCGAGCTCAAGCAGCGCTTCATTGACCGCGCCAGCGAGCGTGAGACGATGGTCGCCGGTCTGCGCGGCCAGGTTTCGACCCTCGGCGGCAATCCCGAAGATGACGGCACCATCCTGGCCGGCGCGCACCGCATGTTCGTCGACCTCAAGTCAGCCGTCACCGGCAAGGACGACAAGGCGGTGATCAACGAAGTGGAGCGCGGCGAGGACCATATCAAGGCCAAGTTCAAGGACGCGCTGGCCGACGACACGCTCTCTGCGGAAACACGCGAAGTGATCCAGGTCGCCTGGACCTCGGTCAAGGCGGGCCATAACGAAATGAGCTCGCTCAAGCATTCGCTGGAAAGCCACGCCTAAGCGGCTTTACCGCCGATTTTTAGGGGAAGGCCGGATTCGCCAGGCGCGAGTCCGGCCTTTTCATTTGACCCGGGTCGCGGAGACGATCTTGACCTGCGGCTCGAGCATCTGGCCCTTCATGATGCCGACGCCCTTGGTTGCCGACTTGGGCGTTTCAAAGATGGCTTTGACCACATCCATGCCCTCGACGACCTGGCCGAAGGCGGCGAAGCCGACACCGTCGCTGCCATAGCCATCGGCGTCGAAACCGGGGGTATTGCCAAGCAAGATAAAGAAGTCGCTCTTGGCGGTGCCGGCCCCGCCATTGGCCATCGAGATGGTGCCCGACTTGTGCTTGATCCCGGTCTTGGTGGTCGGCTCGTGCGCGACCGGTGCCAGCTGCTTGCGCGCGTCGCTGGTGACTCCGCCCTGGATGAGGCCGCTGTCGCCCATATCCATGGCCCGGTAGAAAACTTCACCGTCGAACTTCTTGCCATCGACATATTTGAGGAAATTGGCGGTGGTCAGCGGCGCCCGGCCGCGGTCGAGCGCGATCACGATTCGCCCCTTGGACGTTTGCAGGGCGATCTTCACCAGATCGTCAACTGGCGCCATTGGCGCTGGGGACGGCGCAGGCGCGGGCTGGGCGAGGGCGGGAACGGCGGCGGTCGCGACCAGCGCGACGAGGAGGAGATTGCGGATCATGGCGGGGGTCATAGCAAAGCCAAGCTGAACCGTCGCCGACGGCCTTTCCCTTCGCCGCGCAAACTTTTATAGGCCCGGCCATGCCCGCAGTGGAGCTTCCCCGGCAACCGGCGATTCCAGCCGACTGGCGCGATATTCTCGCGCTGACCAAGCCGCGCGTGATGAGCCTGGTAGTGTTCACCGCATTATGCGGATTGCTGGCCGCGCCGGTCATGCCGCCGCTGGCGCTGGGCTTCACCGCAATCCTCTGCATTGCCCTTGGTGCCGGGGCCTGCGGCGCGCTCAACCAATGGTATGAGGCGGACATCGATTCGAAGATGCGGCGGACGGCCAAGCGCCCGCTTCCCGACGGCCGCATGGACCGTGAGGTCGCGCTCCACTTCGGCGTTGGGCTGAGCGTCTTCTCGGTCCTGCTGATGGGGGTCGCGACCAATTGGCTCGCCGCCGCGCTGCTGACGATCTCCATCTTGTTCTACGTCACCATCTACACCATCTGGCTCAAGCCGCGCACGGCCCAGAACATCGTCATCGGCGGGGCCGCCGGGGCCTTTCCGCCGCTAATCGGCTGGGTCGCCGCGACCGGTCACATGGCACTTCTGCCATGGCTGCTATTCCTGATCATATTCCTGTGGACGCCGCCGCATTTTTGGGCCCTGAGCCTGTTTGTTCGCTCCGACTATGCCAATGCCGGCATTCCCATGCTGCCGGTGGTCGCCGGTCCGCAGCCCACGCGGCGGCAGGTATTTCTGTACAGCCTGCCGATGGCGGCGGCGGCGATCGCGCCGTGGCCGCTGGGCCTTACCGGCTCGATCTACGGGGTTGCGGTAAGCGCGCTGAGCCTGGTGTTCGTGGCGCTGAGCGTGCCCGTGCTCCTCAACCGAGCGACCGAGCCAAGCGCAATGGCCCCCGAAAAACGCCTGTTCGCCTTTTCCGTCGTCTATCTGTTCGCCTTATTTGCCGCGCTGGTAGCGGATCGCTGGATCGCATGACCGAATCTGAACTCGAAGTGATCCGCGCCCGGCAGCGCGCCCGCGCCCGCATCATGGCCCTGCTGCTGGGTGCGTTTGCGGTCCTGATGTTCTTCATCACTATCGCCAAGACCAGCGAGAATTGGTGAGCGCCACTGCTACTCTCGATCGCCGCAATGGCCGCACCGCGCTGATCATGGCGGCGATCGTCGCGGCGATGCTCGGCCTCGCCTTCGCCTCGGTGCCGCTGTACAAGATTTTCTGCGAAGTCACCGGTCTCGGCGGCACCACCCGCCGGGCGGACAATGCGCCGGGCGCGGTGGCCGGCCAAGTCAGCGTCCGCTTCGACGCCAACACTCACCCCGGCTTGCCGTGGAAATTCGAGCCGGTGCAGCGTTCGGTGATCGTCGCTCCGGGCGCGCGGACGCAGATTCTTTATCGCGCCGAAAACCTCAGCGACCATGCGGTTACAGGGCGCGCGGTGTTCAATGTTTCCCCCGATCAGGCCGGTCGTTATTTCAACAAGATCGCCTGTTTCTGCTTCACCGAGCAAACCGTCAAACCGCATGAAAAAGTCGACATGCCGGTGGTGTTTTTTGTCGATCCCAGGATGATGGACGACAAGGATGCCCGGACCGTCGAGGAAATCACCTTGAGCTACACATTTTACCCAGTGGAAACTGGCGCCAGCAGCCGCTAGAGCGCAGACCAAGACGAACCAACAGGGAAGCGCTCGAATGGCCGGCATCAAG
>JBDSEL010000076.1:0-3357 GCA_039920065.1 Sphingomicrobium sp.
GCGCGCCAAGCTAGGAACTTTACGCCTGGGTGCGGTGCGTGCACCACCCGCGCCTCGGCAGTGCGCACGTAACGATGGCCATCGGCGACGATGCCTTTCAACCAGAACACACATTGTTTCTTGAAAGCCTGCAGTCGGGAAAAGGAATTGGCCTGGA
Source organism: Sphingomicrobium sp. (assembly GCA_039920065.1). Classification (GTDB taxonomy): domain Bacteria; phylum Pseudomonadota; class Alphaproteobacteria; order Sphingomonadales; family Sphingomonadaceae; genus Sphingomicrobium. Next base: position 158 of record JBDSEL010000076.1, read on the forward strand.
AGAATTGCGTTCGCACGGCGCAATTGTTGACATGGATTTTCTGCCGCTTTTCGGTCTTTGCCGCGTCTTTGCCGAGATTGAACACCCAGCTCAACGCCATAGCCTTATCCAGTAGCGTCTCGTAGCCAAGCCGCGTGAAGCCGCCGACGGCCATGACTTCAGGGTCGGCGAACGGTTCAAGCAGCGCCGTTAGCCAGCCTGGTTCGGGAGCCGCGTCGCTATCGATCATCACCGTCAGCTCAGTCTGCGAACGCGCGATTCCGTAATTCTTCAGTCTATAATAAGTTAGGCCATCGGTCGGAAGGATGCGGACATCGGCGACCTCGTTGAAGGTGGGCGCGATGCGGTCGATGGCATTTTCGATAACGCCATCCTGCACCTCTTTTCGGTCGTAAAGATACATAACGATCGGCCTGGCCGGCAGGCTCGAACGGACGCGGCGCAGCTCGCTTTCCAGCGCACCCATCGACTTCAAAGTCCAGTCGTCATCGACGTCGATGGCATTTTCCCATTCGATGACGAAGGTTACTGCCGGCAGCGCAAGCGTCATAAATTGGGTCCCGCAGTAGGATCGGACCGCCCTGTGGGCGATTTTGTCCCAGCTTATTGTGGGTCGCCGTGACCCGCAATCGGCTTTGTAGGAATTTGATCCGCCGCAACCCGCGCTTCGCTTCGCTGCTCAATCAGCTGAGGCGGAGCTTGGCCGAGCAGAAAATGGAGTTCCCGCTCACAGCTGAAGGGCAGGAACCGATTCCACCAGGTGAGTGCGTTTTTGGAACGCGCGGTGCCGCTCGGCGTTAACTGTATTCTGCGCCGACTGGCAGACCTTGCGTGGCCGAATATCGAATATCCGGCCGAATAGCGGACTGTATTGCGTTGAAGGGAATTAGCGGATGACGAGGATGCACCGGGGACCGATACTCTGGGGGCTATTTGGCGCATTGGCCACGATTGGCGGAGGATATTGGCTATACAGTCTCCATGAAGAACGGGCAGAGAAGCTGTCTCATGTGTCTATCCCCGCTCATGTCACTGGCCCGGCGGGCTCCACGGACATGCTAGTGCTCGGGTCCGACAAAGATGGATCAGTGCGAGGGTCAAGAAATGCTCGCCAAGGCGGGATCGTGACTGGCGCTACCAAAGGCAACCGCGACCAAAGAGAAGAGCGCCGCCAATCGAGTGGGTAAAAAGCTTTATGACGTCAACTGCGAAACGACGGCGTCACGTGAACTTTGGGATAATCAGTGCATTCAGGTCAGCGTCGGCAAATGTCCGCAATGGGTCGAAAGCGGACGTTACGACCTCAAGCGTAAGGCGGGCAGTCGAACCCCTTGGGGCTTTTTGTGAACACCTCGTGCCCTTCGTCGGTGATGCCGATCGAATGTTCGAACTGGGCGGACAAGGAGCGGTCGCGGGTAACCGCGGTCCAGCCGTCGTCGAGGATCTTGCAGTCGGCGCGGCCGATGTTGATCATGGGTTCGACGGTGAAGATCATCCCGGGCCTAAGCTCGACGCCCGTTCCCGGGCGGCCGGCGTGGACGACTTCGGGCGCATCGTGGAATAGCCGACCAAGGCCATGGCCGCAGAAATCGCGGACGACCGAATAGCGCCGCTGTTCGGCATGGCTCTGGATGGCATGCGCGACATCGCCCAGGCGATTGCCCGGCTTGGCCTGTTCGAGCCCGAGCATCAGGCATTCGTAGGTCGTCTCGACCAGCTTCTTCGCCTTGACCCCGACATCACCGACCAGGAACATGCGGCTGGTGTCGCCGTGCCAACCGTCGACGATTGGAGTGACATCGATATTGACGATGTCGCCGTCTTTGAGCGCCTTGTCCGACGGAATTCCGTGGCACACGACATGGTTGATCGAGGTGCAGCAGCTGCGGGTATAGCCGCGATAGCCGAGCGTTGCGGGGACGCCGCCGCCTGCGAGTGTCATTCGAAAGACGATGTCGTCGATGTCCTGAGTGGTGACACCTGGCGCGACGAAGCTGGTCAGCGCGTCGAGAATCTCGGCCGCGAGGCGCCCGGCCTTGCGCATCCCGGCGAAGCCTTCGGGGCCGTGGAGCTTGATCGCGCCGTTGCGCTGAGAGGTGATATTGTCCGCGGTAGCGGTGACATATTCGGTCATGCCGCCTAGATAGTCGCATGACCGAAAATTGTCGAACGGAGCACAAGCGATGAGCGGCAAACCCCGCGTCTGGACCGCTGCGTTGCTGGTGATCGGCGATGAAATCCTGTCGGGGCGCACCCAGGACAAGAATATCGCGCAGGTTGCCTTGTGGTTGAACGGGCAGGGGATCCGGCTGGCCGAAGTGCGCGTCGTGCCGGACGTTGAGGCGCGCATCGTCGAAGCCGTAAATGCGCTCCGCGCGACCTATGATTATCTGCTCACCACCGGCGGGATTGGCCCGACCCACGACGATATCACGATCGATGCGGTGGCCGCAGCGTTCGGCGTGCCGGTAATCGTCCATGCCGAGGCCAAGGCGATGCTGGAGGCTTATTATGCGCAGCGCACCGACGGCTTCAAGCTGACCGAGAGCCGCTTGCGGATGGCGCGGACGCCGGCGGGGGCGGCGCTCATCGCCAACCGCAATTCCGGCGCGCCGGGGGTGAAAATGGACAATGTGTTCATCCTCGCAGGAGTGCCGCACATTGCCGCAGCGATGCTCGAGGCGCTGGACGGCGCGCTCGAAGGGGGACGGCCGATGGTCTCGCGAACGATTGGCGCGCGCGTGGCCGAAAGCGATGTTGCCGATTTGCTTGGTCAGACCGAGGCCGACCATCCCGGCGTAACAATCGGCAGCTATCCCTTCTTCAAGGACGGCACTTATGGGTCGAACTTCGTGGTTCGGGGCGATGATCCGGCGCTGGTCGATGCGTGCGCCGACGAACTTGCGCGGCGGCTTGGCTCGGTCGGCTGCGAGCCCGTCGACGGCGGCATCTGAGCGCCGCGCGGCGTTGACGAGACGTTGCGCCGATCCTAGGTCGGCGGCGCCACGCGGGTATGATGTAATGGTAGCCTGTCAGCTTCCCAAGCTGAACGCGCGGGTTCGATTCCCGCTACCCGCTCCAAAACCAAGCATGTGGGACATGTTTAGGCTTTGGAGCGCCCGCCACAAGTGGGGCGACCCGCCAATACCTTGACCCAAGGATCCACCTCATCAAGCCAGTAAGCCATGACGCTTGCAGAT
>JBDSEL010000077.1:0-6599 GCA_039920065.1 Sphingomicrobium sp.
ACCGGCCGCCTGCCGGGCGAGCCGCCGCCGACCCTGTTCGAATATCTGCCCGACAACGCCTTGCTGTTCGTCGATGAAAGCCATCAGACGGTGCCGCAGATCGGCGCCATGGCGCGCGGCGATCACCGCCGCAAAATCACCCTTGCCGAATATGGTTTCCGCCTGCCCAGTTGCATCGACAATCGGCCGCTACGGTTCAACGAATGGGACATCATGCGCCCGCAAACGGTGTTCCTCAGCGCGACCCCGGGACCCTGGGAAATGAACGAGACTGGCGGTGTCTTCAGCGAGCAGGTCATCCGCCCTACCGGGCTCATCGACCCGCCGGTCGAGATCAAGCCGGTCGAGGATCAGGTCGACGATCTGGTCAACGAGGCCAGGAAGGTCGCAGCCGAGGGCTATCGCACGTTGGTTACCACGCTGACCAAGCGCATGGCCGAGGACCTGACCGAATATCTTCACGAGGCGGGCCTGCGCGTCCGCTACATGCACAGCGACGTCGAGACGCTGGAGCGGATCGAGCTGATCCGCGACCTCAGGCTTGGAGTCTATGACGTTCTGGTCGGGATCAATCTGCTGCGCGAGGGGCTCGACATCCCCGAATGCGGGCTGGTCGCGATCCTCGACGCCGACAAGGAAGGGTTCCTGCGGTCGGAAACGTCGCTGATCCAGACCATCGGCCGTGCTGCCCGCAACATCGACGGTCGAGTCATTCTCTATGCCGATCGAGTCACCGGTTCGATGGAGCGCGCGCTCAATGAAACCAACCGGCGGCGCGACCGCCAGCTGGCTTACAATGTCGAACACGACATCACCCCGGCTTCGATCAAGAGCCAGATCCACGACATCATGAGCGACGTGACGCTGCGTGATGGCGTGCTTGTCGAGACCGGCGACGACGAGCGACCGCACCTCGTCGGGCACAATCTCAAGGCCTATCTCGCCGACCTTGAGCAACGCATGCGCAAGGCCGCCGCCGACCTCGAGTTTGAAGAGGCAGGGCGCCTGCGCGACGAAATCCGCCGGCTCGAGGAAGACGACCTTGGCATTCCCAACGCCGATCGCGCCGCGCCGCGACCCTTGGGCAATGCCACCCAAGGCCGCCCCGGCACCCGCCGCGATCGCTTCGGCAAGACCCGCTACAAGAAAATGGGCGGGCGGCCTTAGCGGTCCTGGAACTTGGCTAGCGCAGCACGCCTTTCGCTCGCTGAGCGCGGGCGTATAGGAACAGCGCCACGGCACAAAGGATGACCAGATAGGGGACGACCCCATTGGCTCCCGCGGACATTTCCGGAATGTCGACCGGATTCAATAACTGATAGCCGATTCCAAACACTGCGCCGATCAGCGATACGGCGAATGCCGGGACGGCCAAGCGATTGCGCATCAGCAGCAAGATCGACCCGGCCAAAGCGAACCACACGCCGAGGCCCCAGCCGATGCTGGCCCACAGCGGAAAGTTGTTGATATAGTCCATGTACTTCTGGCCATCGGGCCCCGGCATCATCGACGAGATCCACTCGGCGCCCTTGGTCCGGGTCATCGTGTAATCGAACGCTCCGAACGCATTCCACAGCAACGACAGGATGCCGACGATCCACAGGTGCACCGGCACGCGATCGCGAATTTCCTGGTCCATAGTCCCCCCTTTCACAGCCGCGCGTCGCATGGCGACCGACCCCGAAGACTGAACCAATGGCGGTTCAAGTCAAGCGGGGCAGCTGGAGTCAGGATCAGAAGTACGAACGAAGAAAGCCGACGACTAGCGCGGCTTACTTCCGGCGGCTGGGACCGCGCTTCTCGGCCGCCAACCGGCTCATCAGGATCGCGGCCCGCTTGGCCTGTTTGAAGATCGACGGGAGGTCGACCGATTCGGCCGGCGTATGGTCACCAGCGCTGTCGCCGCCGAGGCCGATCAGGCCATCGACGTCGGCGGCAACAAAGCTGATGTCGCCGGCACCGCGCTTGGCCGGATCGAGCTCGCCCATCGCGGCCAGGCCAAGATCGGCATTGACGCTGTTGAGCCAAGCCAGGAGCGCGCGATTGCCCGCAGTCGGCGGCATCGGCGGGTAATAATCGTCGGCGAATACAATCTCGGCGCTCGTGCCGGGCAAATGCTGGCCGACGATGGCGCGCATCTTTGCCTTGGTGCGATCGAGCTGATCGGGAGTGAGCGCGCGCAGGTCGCCCTTGGCGAAGGCGACGGCGGCGATGATGTTCGACTTGCCGCTGGTCTCGAGCGAGGTCTTGTCGGGATCGGCGGTAAGCAATTCGCCGCCGCCCATGACCCCTACATTATAGGTCAGGCTGGGCTCGGGAAGGTCGCGCCGGAAGGCGTCGACGATTCGGGCCAGCTCATAATTGGCGCCAAAACCGGCGCTGACGCCAACGCCGCTCGAATGGCCGCTTTTGCCAGTAATTCGGACCGTCCAGCCGCCCGCGCTGCGCCGAGCGATTGAACCGACGTCGAGGCCATTGTCGCTCGCCAGCCCCTCGAAATCGAGCGCCGCGTCGGCCTTTCGGCCCTCGGCAATGAGGTCGCGGCGGGAGATCGTTAGCGGGTCGCCCGCATCCTCCTCGTCACCAGTCAGGAAGACGGTGATATTGGCGTTCTTGAGCGTCCCGGCGCGGTCCATCGCGCGCAGCGCGGCGATGATCACCGCCATGCCGCCCTTGTCGTCGCCAGCGCCGGGGCCGAAACCGGTATCGCCGTCGCGGCGCCAATGCTGGAACGGATTGTCGCGTTCGAACACCGTGTCGAGGTGACCGATCAGGAGTAGGCGCTGGCCCGACGCCTTGCCGCGGTGCCGAGCGACGATATGGCCGCCGCGCTTGACCGCCGCCAAGTCGATCCACTCGACCGCGAAGCCGAGCGGCTCGAGCTCGCTGCGCAGCATAGCGCCGACGCGTGTCACCCCTTCGGGGTTCATCGTGCCGCTGTTGGTCTCGACCCATTTGCCGAGCATGGCGACGGTTCGCTCGCGCTCCGCGTCGACGGTCGCGATCATCGTTCGATCGGCGGGCGATAAAGCGGCGACGGCGGGCTGGGCGGCGGCGAGCAGGCCCAGAGAAAGTATCCAATTGCGCATCCACCCAGAGTAACCGCTTGGCTGGCGAACGAAACCCCTCTTGTGTGGCGAATTCATTTTCCTACACATAACCATATAGGTTAGTTGCTCCGACTCGCGATAATGACATCGAGGTGAACATGGCCGAACTTGGCGACTTGATCGACAATCTGCTCGAACGCGAGGGCGGCTATATCAACCATCCCGCCGACCGCGGCGGCCCGACCGCTTATGGAATCACGCAGGAGGTCGCCCGCGGCAACGGCTATTACGGCCCGATGCGTTCGCTTCCGCGCGAGGAGGCGGCCGCCATCTACCGGCGCCTCTATTGGTTGCGGCGGGGCTTTGATCGGGTCGCGCTGCTCTCACCGGCGATCGCCGCCGAACTGTTCGACACCGGGGTCAACATGGGCCCGGCGGTGGCAGTAATCTTCCTCCAGCGGGCTCTTACTGCGCTCAATCGCGGCGGCAGTGATTATGCCGATCTCATCCCCGACGGCCGCGTCGGCGCTGCGACAATCGCCGCCCTCGATGGCTTTTTGACGAAGCGCGGCCAGGCGGCGGGTGAAACCGTCCTGCTGCGCGCCCTCGAAGCCTTGCAGGGCGAGCGTTATTTGCGCCTGGCCGAGCGCCGCCCCGCCAATGAGGCGTTTCTGTACGGCTGGCTTGCCAATCGCCTTGGCGAGCACAGCCGATGAGCAATCGCCGCAACCAGGCGCCCGGCGCATGAAGCCGCTGCCGCCGCCGCAAAGCTTCGCCGGGGAGCAGCGCCTGGTCTACGGCCTGCTCGCGGCAAGCGCCGGCATCTTTTGCGGCCTAGCTGCGATCGTCATGATTACCTTGCTGGTGTGGGGCGGTTGGTCGGCTAGCGAGGAACATAGCATCGTCGTCATTCTTGGCTGGGCGCTGGGCGGGTTTCTGGTGGCGATGGTGGCGGTGATCGTTGGGCTGCTCGCCGGCGGACCCGTCGGCCGCTTTCGAATGTCGGCCACGCGCGACGGCGCCAGCCTGGAGGCCGGCTGTGTCCCCGATGATCGGCCGTGCCCATGATCCTGCGCTTTCTTAACCTGCAGGGGATCCTCGGCCTCGCCGCCGCTGCGATCCTGTCGTCTTTCCTCGGCATGGCGCGGATCGACGCGGGCCATTGGAAACGCCAGTCGACGCGCTTCGAGCAACTCTATCGCGGCGAAGTCGCAAGCCACGCCGAGACCATCGCCGCGGTTCGCGCGGCACGCGAGCGCGCCCACGCCGAAGACAACGCCAACGCAAAGCGCGTCCGCGACGCCCAGACCCTCATCAATCAAAGGACCGCCGATGACCTTGAAACTCGCCTCGCCGATGCTCGCCATCGCGCTCGCGCTCAGCGGTTGCGCCAACAGCCCCAAGCCCCAGCCGGTGACAGCGGTCGCGCAGGTCCGGCAATGCCCGGCCTTCCCGCTGCCCCCGGCGACCCTGATCACTCCACCGCGCAAGATCGATTTCCTCGCCCAGCACTAGGGGATGACGACGCGCTGCTGGCGACCGAACAGGCGATCCAGCTCGACGAGTTGATCCAATGGGTCCGGGCCCAGGCCGCAATCGATGTAGGCGATCACCGCCGCTGATCCGCCGTTCGCCGAAAAAATCGCACTGGCGGCACGACATGACTTGACCCGATGTGCCCTCCGTCACAGCCTATGCGGTATGAAAAAGAGAACATTCTATCTGGTCGCTGGCCTGCTAGTCGCGGCACCGTCGGCGTCAGCGTTAGTTGCCGCGAGCTCGTCGCAGTCCGCGACGAGCAATCCGCCGAGTGCTCCGCCGCAGGCCGGGCAGCACGGCTTCATGATGGTTGGAGAGCGCGGCATCGCCTTCGTCCCGGCGCAGGCGAGTGCGGCGACCCCGGTCCCGCTGCTAATCCTGTTTCACGGTGCCGGCGGCGCTGCCCAGGACATGATGAAACCGTTCTTGCTCGAGGCCGACAAGCGCGGCATCGCCTTGCTCGCAGTCCAATCCAAGGGGGTTACCTGGGACCTGATCAAAACGCACTTTTCCGACGTGTCGCAGGAAGCGACGATGCTCAACGCTCGCGACCGCCTGCCCGCGGTCGACCGACGCATCGCCGAAACCACAGTCGCTGCCTTCACGAAAGTCGTGCCGGTCGACGCCAAGCGCATCGGTGCGTTCGGCTTCTCCGACGGGGCGGCGTATGCGCTCAGCTATGGAGCGGCCAATAGCGGTTCGATCGCTTGGGTTGGAGCGGTCGCGCCGGCCTTCGCAACGATCGAGCGCGGCGCGCGCAGCAAGGGCCAACGCATTTACATCGCCCATGGCAAGGATGACGAGATCATTGCCCCGGGCATGAGCCAAAGCGGCGTTTGTCCGGAATTCGTCAAGTTCGGCTGGGCGGTGCGCTACGAGATTTTCGCTGGTGGTCATGTGATCCCACCGGCGATCGCGTCGGCAATGCTTGACGACTGGCTCGATCCGGCCGCGCGCCCAGCGACCACTGGCGATCAACGCTGCAGCGGTGCTTCACCCGCCAAGCGGTAACGCCACGCCAGCCCCGCCGCAAATGGCGGCCAGACACTCGTCTTGACTCCCGCCAGCCGAAGCTTGTCGGCTGCCCAGCTGTTGCAGGTGCGAAGTGCGCCGATCTTCCCGGTCGAGTTGAAAAAGGCGTCGGCGAGGCCGTAGCCGCGGTGATCGATGCGCACCGGCCGGCCGCGCGCGTCGAGCCGGAAGTCGGCGCGGATCGCAGCCCACAAGCGCCGATATTCCGCAGGTCGCACACGCAATTCACGGGTTGCAAAGCCCGGATTGTCGACCCATTCGACGTGAAGCACGCGCTCGCCGCCAACGACCGCTCGAAGCGCGGTCCGCGGCCGCAGGTCACGCCAGCGCGGGGTGTCGAGATAGACTCCGCGCTCGCCCGCGCCAAACGCGATCCATCGTGCCTGGCGGGGTGGATCGGCGAAGTCGGTGCTCGGGAACAAAGGCGCCCAGTCGAGCCCGTCGGCGCGCACCGGCATGATGATGTCGGTGTGGACACCGTTGCTGGAGAGATAGATGGTGGTCCCCGAACCTGGCTCGCGCCACCCGCGGTTGACCGGCACAAGGCTGCCGATCAGCGCCGCGGCGAGATAGGCCACGACCGGGAACAGCAGGATCGCGATCGCCGGCCGGCGGCGGCGGACTTGGCGTTTGGTCGGGCGGCGACGAGGCATCGCACCAAGATTGGCAGATCACGGCGCGACTGTCGTCAGCGGATTTGGGGCAGAAGGGTGGCGCGAGGCAGGTGTAAGCAAGGAGGATCAGGCCGACACAGTCGCCGATTTCATGCGCAACAATCGCACGCGGGCTGGACCCGGAAAGCACCCGTTGCCCTCTCCAGTTTGAGGCGTTGGGTGCGCAATGTTAATGTCCGTTTTCGACCCATTGCGGACATTAGCGGTCTAGGGCTGCTTTTAGACCCATCGCAAAACTTGACGCGGTCTAGGCAGTGGCCCCGCTACGTCATCGCCTTTGGGCGGACGACACATTAAGGTTCTC
>JBDSEL010000078.1:0-1981 GCA_039920065.1 Sphingomicrobium sp.
AGGGCGTCGACCGGCGTCGTCCGGACCGCGCCGATGCCGATCACGACGAGCACTGCCGCAGCGAGAAGGACAATGTAGCGCGCCTTGACCGAAGCGCGGATGATCGCCGCGATCAATGCCGCTGCTCCGGCGGAGTCAATGGCTGCCCGCCGCTCACTGGACTAGCCTCGATCCCGCTCAGGCTGGCTTCGGAATCGAGCAGGAATTGGCCCGATGCGACGACCTTCTGCCCTGGGGCAAGGCCGGCGAGGATCTGCGTCTTGCCACCGCCTTCGCGACCGAGTTTAACCTCGACCGGACGAAAGCGCCCGCCCGCGCCCGCCACCATCACCAAATTGCGCTTGCCGGTCCGGATGATCGCTTCGCTCGGAACGAGCAGGCCCCCCGCCAGCGAGCCCGCCAGGTGGACCGTCGCGAACATCCCCGGCCGCAATCGCCCGCCGCGATTGGGCAGTTCGACGCGCATCGTCAGGGTTCGGCTGTCGGCCTGAGTGGTCGGCAGCACCGCGATGATTCGGCCAGTGATGCTTTCGCCCGGAAACGCCGCCAGCTCGACCCGCGCCGACCGTCCTACCTGGATACCTGCCGACTGCGCTTCGGGGACGGCGGCGTTGACCCACACCGAGCCGAGGCCCGTCACCTGGGCGAGCGTCTGTCCGGCAGACAAGGTCATTCCGCGCCGCACATTGAGCGTCTGGATGACCCCGCCGATCGGGCTTCTTATGGTGGTCGTGCCATTACCACCGACACCGGGCGCCCCGAGCAGCCGCAGGCGTTGGCGCGACGCCGCGATCAGCGCACGATCGCCGGTTTGTTGCACCGCTCGATATTCGGCCTGCGCGCCACCCCATTCGGGGATCAGCAGGTCGGCGATTGGTGTCCCCGCGCGGATGACGTCGCCCGGTGCACGGTTGTAAACGCGCTCGACGAAGCCGCTCGCCCGGGCTTGAATTATCGCCACATTGCGCTCGTTGAAGTCGACGGTCCCGCTGACCACCAGATCGGACTCGATGGTTCCGCTTTCCACCTTCACGAGGCGGATACCCAAGCTCTGCCTTGCAGCTGGGTCCACCGTGACTCCCGGCGGCCCATTCGTAGCGCCATCCTCAGCATATTTCGGCTGAGTCTTCATGCCCATCGAAGACAAAGAGTCCGGGTTGTCATACCGCTCCTGCGGAACCATCGGGTCATACCAGTAAAGGATCTTGCGCCCGTCGGAGGCCGAGCCAGCGACCTCAGCTGTCGAGGGCGCAGTCCATCGCGCGATGCCATAGCCGATGCCGCCGCTGGCGAGGACCACAAGGATGATCGCCCGGCCGATCGGAGTGCGTGGCACAAGGTTGATTGGAGTCATCGTCCGGCGCCCCGATAGGTGAGGGTCAGTCGGGCGCCGTCGATTTCGACGAGTGCCTCGCGATCAAGTGTGGTCAGCGCCGCATCGACCAGCGCGATATGGGCATCGACGACCTCGACCAGGCTGGCGCGACCGGCGCCATAGCTGGCGGTCTCGAGTTCGACGCGCTCGCGGGCCAGAGGTTCGAGTGTCCGCCGCGATCGCATCCATTGCTCATAATGCATGGCATGGTCCGCCAGCCCGGCTTCAAGGTCAGCCGTGAGCGCCCGCAAGGCGGCTTCGCGTTCGGCGTCGGCCTGTCCAGCTTGCGCCTGACGCGCGGCGATCTGCGCATTCTGGCGGCTTCGCGAGAAAAATGGCAGGCTGACAGTGATTCCCGCAGACACATAATCGCCAAAGCGGGGGTCACGGTGCTGATACGCCGCCTCAACCCCGAAATCGGAATTGCGGTCGGCCTCGGCCAGTCGGACTTCGGCGCTCGCCTGGCCGATCCGCGCCTCGACCGGCGCGAGCAAGGGGTTTTCGTTGAGAGAAGCGCGGAGCCTCGACCCGTCGACAGCGAAGTTGGGGACGGGACCGGCGATGTTCGGGTCGACGTCCCCCGTCCAATGGGTCAGTTCAGCGCGC
>JBDSEL010000079.1:0-3309 GCA_039920065.1 Sphingomicrobium sp.
AATCCTCTGACGCCACAAACGTCAGGTGGGCGCCGTATGTGCCAGACCAGGGTCCAACCAGGGACAGCTCCCTTAGGATATGAAAGCCTCAGGGATTTTCGTGGCTTCGTACCGGGCAGACCCCGTCGCCACCTATCTAGGGATTAATCGCCTCGGCCTCAAGCTCGGCGGCAAGCGATTCGAGGCTGGTTGCAATCGCTTCGGCGCGATTGGTCAGCCGGTTGTCGGGCTCGAACGGCGGCGGCGGTGCCGCGCCGGGCTGCTTTTCGATCAACTGGTCGGCCAGCAGCAGCGCCGCGAACATGAACTGACGCGATTCGGACAAGGTGCCGAGCCCGGCCAGCGCCTCGCGGCACTTGGCATCGACCAGCCGGGCGGCGGCCTGAAGCACATCCTCTTCCCCTTCGCGGCAGGCGACTGGATAGACCCGGCCGACGATATTGAGATCGAGCAGGCGGGCCATCAGACGGCGGCCTCGCGGATCAATTGGTCGAGTTCAGCGACGGCTTCGCGCACCTTGGCGCGCAATTCCGCGTCCGGCCCCGGCGAAGCTGCAGGCGCGGCCGAGCGGCTCGCAAGCGAGCGTTCGATCCGTTTTATTGCGAATTCGGCGCGCTCCAGCGCGCGGTCGAGGGCTTCGTCATTCATTGCCCGTTCTCGCCTAAGGACAAAGCCGGCAGCCCGCAAGACGGCAGCGCGGTTGACGCTTGCCGGTTGAGCCGACAAAGGGGGCGGCGCACCCGCCGGTCGATTCCGGCCGCCCGACTCGATCCTTCAGGCCCCGGAGCTTATGCAGCCAACGCAACGCCGCCTCGCCAACGCCATTCGTGCTCTTGCGATGGATGCGGTGGAAGCCGCCAACAGTGGTCATCCCGGAATGCCGATGGGCATGGCGGATGCCGCCACCGCCTTGTTCACCCGCCACCTCAAGTTCGATCCAACGGACCCGCACTGGCCCGACCGCGACCGCTTCGTCCTCTCGGCGGGTCACGGCTCGATGCTGATTTATGCGCTGCTTTACCTGACCGGCTATGCCCGCCCGACGATCGCGAACATAGAGAATTTTCGCCAGCTCGGCAGTCCGTGCGCCGGCCACCCGGAGAATTTCGAACTGGCCGGGGTCGAGGTCACCACCGGCCCGCTTGGCCAGGGTCTGGCGATGGCGGTCGGCATGGCCATCGCCGAGCGTCATCTCAACGCCACCTATGGCAATGATCTGGTCGACCACCGCACCTTCGTCATTGCTGGCGACGGCTGCCTGATGGAGGGCATCAACCACGAAGCGGTCGGGCTTGCCGGCCACCTCAAGCTGGGCCGGCTGATCGTTCTGTGGGACGACAATCGCATCACCATCGACGGCTCGACCGATTTGTCGCGCAACGAGGACGTGATCGCGCGCCATCAGGCCTCGGGCTGGCACACCCTCGAATGCGACGGGCTCGATGCCGACGCAGTCAGCCGCGCGATCGAGGAGGCCAGCGCCGATGGCCGCCCGAGCCTGATCCGCTGCCGAACCATCATCGGCTATGGCGCGCCTGACAAGCAGGGCACGGCGGCAACCCATGGCGCGCCGCTCGGCGCAGAAGAAATCGCCAAGGCGCGCAAGACTTTGGGCTGGGACTTCGCCCCGTTCGAAGTGCCCGACGATATCCTCAAGACCTGGCACAATGCCGGCGCCAAGGGCCGAGTCGCGCGCGGCGACTGGCACCGCCGCCTCGACGCCAGCGGCCAGAAAGACGAATTTCTTGCTCGCATGGAGGGCACGGCCGACGACCGCTGGCTGGCGCCATACGTCAATGAGCTGATCGCCTCGAAACCCAAGGTGGCGACCCGCAAGGCGAGCGAAATGGCGCTCGAGAAGATCAATCCCGTGGTCACCGCGACAATTGGCGGATCGGCCGACCTCACCGGTTCCAACAATACCAAGACCAAGGACCTCGAGCCGCTGACGGCCGACAATTATGGCGGCCGCTACATTTATTACGGGATCCGCGAGTTCGGCATGGCTGCGGCGATGAACGGCATGGCGCTCCACGGCGGCATCATCCCCTATGGCGGCACCTTCCTGGTGTTCACCGATTACGCCCGCCCGGCGATCCGCCTCAGCGCCTTGCAGCAGGCCCGGGCGATCTACGTCATGACCCACGATTCAATCGGGCTTGGCGAGGACGGACCAACCCACCAGCCGATCGAGCATCTGCAAAGCTTGCGCGCGATGCCGGGCCTGCTGACGTTCCGCCCCGCCGACGCGGTCGAGACTGCCGAATGCTGGGCACTGGCGCTGGCCGCGAAGGAGCCGAGCGTGCTCGCCCTGTCGCGTCAGAATCTGCCGGCGGTGCGGACCACCAAAGTGAACAGCAATCTGTCGGCCAAGGGCGCCTATCGGCTCAAGGTCGCAGAACATGCCCGTAAGGTCATCCTGATCGCCACCGGCAGCGAGGTCGAGATCGCACTTGGCGCCGCCGCCGAACTGGAGCAGCAAGGCATTGGCGCCGACGTCGTCTCGATGCCCTGCACCCAATTGTTCGACGCTCAGGACGCCGGCTATCGCGAAGACGTGCTGCCCGATGTCTCGAACCGCGAAATCCTGCGCGTCTCGGTCGAGGCCGGAACCACCTTCGGCTGGGAGCGCTATACCGGGCTTCATGGCCTGCGCGTCGGCATCGACCGCTTCGGAGTCTCGGCCCCGGCGCCGGATGCCTATGACTATTTCGGAATCACCCCGGCGAAAATCGCCGAGCGCGTGGCTTCTCACATGAAACAGAGGAACATCTGACATGACCAAAGTTGCAATCAACGGCTTCGGCCGGATCGGTCGGGTGATCGCCCGCGCAATCTTGAGCCGCACCGATCATGATCTCGAACTGGTCGCAATCAACGACCTTGCAGATGCCGACGCCAACGCCTTGCTGTTCAAGCGCGACAGCGTCCACGGCACCTACAAGGGCGAGGTCAAGGCCGAGGGCGAGTATCTGGTCATCGACGGCAAGCGCATTCGGGTGACTGCCGAGCGCGATCCCGCCAATCTGCCGCACAAGGAAATGGGCGTCGACATCGTTCTCGAATGCACCGGCTTCTTCACCGACAAGGAGGGCGGCCAGAAGCATCTCGACGCCGGCGCCAAGCGAGTCCTCATCTCGGCCCCGGCCAAGGGCGCTGACCTGACGGTCGTCTATGGCGTTAACCACGACAAATTGACCGCCGAGCACAAGATCGTCTCGAACGCCTCGTGCACCACCAATTGCCTGGCGCCGGTGGCCAAGGTGCTCAACGATTCGATCGGCATCGAGCGCGGCCTGATGACCACGA
>JBDSEL010000080.1:0-4690 GCA_039920065.1 Sphingomicrobium sp.
ACTGGGCCTGGCCTTCGCGCCGGACCAGCGACTGTGGGAATCGGAAATGGGGCCCCGAGGGGGTGACGAGCTCAATCTCATCCGGCCCGGCCGCAATTACGGCTGGCCCAAGGCCTCGAACGGCTCGCATTATGACGGCCGCGACATTCCCGATCACCGCGCAGGCGACGGGTTCGAGCCGCCCAAAGTGTGGTGGAACCCGTCGATCTCGCCCGGCGGACTGCTGATCTACAGCGGCAGCCGGTTCCCGGGCTGGACCGGCGACGCACTCGTCCCGGCCTTATCCGGCCAGGCCCTGATTCGCATCGATATCGAGGGCGACAAAGCGACCAAAGCCGAGCAGTGGGTCATGAACGCCCGCATCCGCGCGATCGACCAGGGCCCCGACGGGCGGCTGTTCATCCTCGAAGACGGCGGCCGGCTGCTCGAGCTCACCCCCCGCAAGTGAGCCTTAGCTCGGTTGCTTGATGCGGCGCAGGTACGGCTTCACCGTTTCCCAGCCGTCGGGATATTTCGCCTTGGCATCTTCGTCGCTGACCGACGGCGGGATGATCACGTCCTCGCCCGGCTTCCAATTGACCGGCGTTGCGACGCCCTTGCTTTCGGTCAGCTGGATGCTGTCGAGCAGGCGCAGGACCTCGTCGAAATTGCGGCCGGTCGACATTGGATAAAGCAGCATGGCGCGGATCTTCTTGTCCGGGCCGATGATGTAGACGGTGCGCACCGTGGCGTTGTTGGCGGCGGTGCGGCCCGAGGCGCTGTCGCCGCTGTCGGCGGGCAGCATGTTGTAGAGCTTGGCGACGTTGAGGTCGCTGTCGCCGATCACCGGATAATCGACAGCATTGCCGCCGACTTCCTCGATATCCGGGAGCCAGCGATTGTTGTCGTCGCTGCTGTCGACGCTGAGGCCAATGATCTTGGTGCCGCGCCTGGCGAAATCGTCCTTGAGGCCGGCCATATAGCCGAGCTCGGTCGTGCACACCGGCGTGAACGCCTTGGGATGCGAGAACAGGATCGCGAAACTATCGCCGATCCAGTCGTGGAAGCTGATCTTGCCCTGGGTGGTGTCGGCGGTGAAATCGGGCGCGATGCTGCCGATCGAAAGGGTCATCACATGTCTCCTTATTGGTCGACCGGAAGATAGTCCGGCTCGATGGTTGCGCGCGCCTCGAGCCACGCTGGCACCGGCATGCTTTTGGAACGCATGAATTCGGGATTGAACAGGCGCGATTGATAGCGCGTTCCGGGATCGCACAGCACGGTGACGATGGTGTGACCGGGACCCATCTCCTTGGCCAGCCGGATCGCGCCGGCGACATTGACGCCCGACG
Source organism: Sphingomicrobium sp. (assembly GCA_039920065.1). GTDB lineage: Bacteria > Pseudomonadota > Alphaproteobacteria > Sphingomonadales > Sphingomonadaceae > Sphingomicrobium. The sequence goes on from JBDSEL010000080.1 coordinate 1,332, forward strand.
ACAGGCCCAGGTTCAATCCCTCCTCGAGCAGCAGGCCATAGGTGATCGTCACGCTTTCTTCGTCGGGAATGAAAAAGCTTTGGCTCGGAGTGAACCCTTCGAGGTTGGCGGTAATCCGACCCTGGCCGATGCCCTCGGTGATCGAGCTGCCCTCGGCCTTCAATTCGCCGCTGGTGTAGAAATTGTAGAGCGCCGCGCCGGGAACATCGGCCAGCGCGATCTCGACGCTGGGATTGCGCTCGCGCAGCGCCAGCGCGATTCCGGCCAGCGTACCGCCAGTGCCGACCGCGCTGACGAAGCCATCGACCTTGCCGCCGGTCTGCTCCCAGATTTCGGGGCCGGTAGTGCGGATGTGGGCATCGCGGTTGGCGACATTGTCGAACTGGTTGGCGAAGAATGCGCCCTTGGGGTTGGTTGCGGCCATCGTCTCCGCCAGGCGGCCGGCCAGCTTCACATAATTATTGGGGTTCTTGTATCCGACCGCTGGCACCTCGACCAATTCGGCGCCGAGCGCGCGCAACAAGTCTTTCTTCTCCTGGCTCTGCGTTTGCGGAATGACGATCACCGTCTTCAGCCCCAGCGCATCGCCGACCATGGTCAGCCCGATGCCGGTATTGCCCGCCGTGCCTTCGACAATCGTCCCGCCGGGTGCGACATCGCCGCGCTCAAGCGCGGTCCGGATGATCGATAGCGCGGCGCGGTCTTTGACACTCGCGCCCGGGTTCATGAATTCGGCCTTGCCGAGGATCGTGCAGCCGGTTTCCTCCGACGCGCGCCTCAGCTTGATCAGCGGCGTATTGCCGATCGCGGCGGTCACGTCGGAGCGGATCTGCATGGCGCCTAGCTAAGAGCGTCAGGCCGAAAGGCAAGGTCAGATGCGGCGATAGCGCAAATAATAGGGCCGCCGCCCCTCGCGCCGGGCCTTGGCGCCATAACGCGTCTCGATCCAACCGCTCGGCGGGTCGAGGAAGTCTACCGGCTGCTCGGCCAGCCATTCGAACTGGTGGGCGTGGCGGCGCATGACCATCAATGCGTGGGCCAGATAGGTCGGGTCGTCGGTCGCGATCCTCAGCTCCCCGCCTGGCTTCACCTTGGCCGCGAACAGGTCGATCGGGCCGTCATGGACCATCCGCCGCTTCGCGTGCCGCGCCTTGGGCCAAGGGTCGGGGTGGAGCAGGTAGAGGATGAGCAGGGCCGCGTCGGGCACCCGCTGGAGGACATGCAAGGCATCGCCCGTCCACAGCCGGACATTGGCCAGATGCTGCTCGCGCACATGGCCGAGCGCGGTCGCGACGCCGTTGATGAACGGCTCGCACCCGATGAAACCATGATCGGGCAACAGGTCTGCGCGATGCGCCAGATGCTCGCCCGAGCCGAACCCGATCTCGAGATGCAGCGGTCGTTCGTCACCGAACAGCCGTTCGGCACTGATCTCGCCATCTTCGGGAACCGCGATCTGCGGCAGCAACGTCTCGACCAGCTCGGCTTGCCCCTGGCGCAGTTTATGCCCACTCGACCGGCCGTACAGCCGGTTGAGAGTCAAAGGATCGCCGGGCTTGTTCTGGGGCATTGCCGCTAAGCGAGCGCGGCCTTTAGATCGTCGACCAGGTCGGTTTTTTCCCACGGGAAGAAATCGCCCTCGGGCTTGCGGCCGAAATGGCCGTAGGCGGCGGTGCGGGCGTAGATCGGCTTGTTGAGCGCGAGGTGAGTGCGGATCCCGCGCGGGGTCAGCTTCCCGAGCTTGGTGATCGAGTTGATCGCGGCCTCGAGCGCATCATCGCCGACCGTGCCGGTGCGGTGCGTATCGACGTAGAGCGATAGGGGCTCCGACACCCCGATCGCATAAGCGAGCTGGATCGTGCAGCGCGTTGCATAGCCCGCAGCAACGATATTCTTCGCCAAATAGCGCGCCATATAAGCGGCCGAGCGATCGACCTTGGTCGGGTCTTTCCCTGAAAATGCGCCGCCGCCGTGCGGAGCCGCGCCGCCATAAGTATCGACGATGATCTTGCGCCCGGTCAGGCCAGCATCGCCATCGGGGCCGCCAATCTCGAAACTGCCGGTCGGGTTGATGTGATAGGCGGTTTCGTCGCTGAGCAAATGGGCGGGCAGGATGTCGGCGACCACGCGCTTCACATAAGCGTGGAGCTCGGCCTCCTGATCGCCCTGATCATAGCCCTTGGCGTGCTGGGTCGAGACGACGATCGCGGTCGCAGCGACCGGCTTGCTTTCTTCGTAGCGTAGCGTGACCTGACTCTTGGTGTCGGGCTCGAGGAACGGCGCCGCGCCCGAGTGACGGTCGGCGGCCATGCGCTCGAGGATTTTGTGACTGTAATAGAGCGTCGCGGGGAGGAAGTCAGGTGTCTCGTCGGTCGCGTAACCGAACATGATGCCTTGGTCGCCCGCACCCTCGTCCTTATTGCCGGTGGCATCGACGCCCTTCGCGATATCTCCCGACTGGCCGTGCAATTCATTGTGGAACGTGAGCGTCTCCCAGTGGAAACCCGTCTGCTCGTACCCGATACGGCGGACGGTCTCACGCACGGCTTGCTCGACCCGCTCGGGAATGCCCGGCGCCCATTGGTCGTTTTCGTAAATGCCCTCGCCGCGGATTTCGCCCGCAAGCACCACCATCTGGGTCGTGCACATCGTCTCGCACGCGATGCGCGCTTCCGGATCGATGCTCAGGAACAGATCGACAATGGCATCGCTGATCTGGTCGGCGACCTTATCGGGATGGCCTTCGGAAACGGATTCGGACGTGAACAGGTAAGAGCTGCGCATGAGCGGCTGCGGTCCTCGAAACTATGATATAAAGAATTCGTTATATCGCGCCTCTAGCGTTGGCGCCGCTCCAGCACAATGCCGATTGCGATGAGCAGCAGCCCGATCACCACCGCCACGAGATTGCCCAGCAGCCCGAACAGGGTGGAGGCGGGCGCGGGCGGCGGCAGCACCGTCTGGATGGCGCCAGCGGTGCGCCACTTGAGCGACTGCACGACATGGCCCTTGGCATCGATCACCGCGCTGATCCCGGTCGGGGTCGAGCGGATCACCGGCAGTCCTTCCTCGGCGGCGCGAAGACGCGCCTGGGCCAAATGCTGGGGTGGGCCCCAGCTGCCGAACCAGGCGTCGTTGGACGGGTTGAAAATGAATGACGGGCGGTGCGTCTGATCGACCACCCGGCCCGAAAAGATGATCTCGTAGCATATCTGCACTCCGATCCGCCCCCACGGCCGCAGGTCGAGCGTCTGCGGACCCGGGCCCGAGCGGAAATCGAGCGATCCGGCAACGAGGCGCGAAAGCCCGATCGGCTCGAGCAGGGCGCGCATCGGCAGGTATTCGCCATACGGCACCAG
>JBDSEL010000081.1:0-5420 GCA_039920065.1 Sphingomicrobium sp.
GCCGGCGCGGACCGCCCGGATTGTGCCATCGGCAAGGCGCAGTCGCAGGCTGCCGTCGCCCTCGATCCCGTCGAACGTGCCGGAAATCCGCCCGCCGCTCTCATCGTGCACCGCAAGCGGCGCTCCAAGCGGGTGTGCGCGGGCCATCCACGCCTGGGCGAACTGCATCGGGTCGCTCGCTCGCCAGCTGGCGAGGATGCGCGCGAAGCTTGCCGCCAGCAACGACGCGAAGGCGGTCGGCGCAACGACCGCGCCAAGGCCGGTCGTGCGGCGTTCGCCAACTTCTGGCGCATGAGCCAAATTGACTCCGAAGCCCGCGACAACGCGTTCGCCTTGCCGCTCGAGCAGGATGCCGGCGGCCTTGGCGCCATCGCTGAGCAAGTCATTGGGCCATTTGAGCATCAGCGCGCGGTCGGATGCTGCGCTGTCCAGCGCCTCGATCAACGCCAGCCCGGCGACCAGAGACAGGCTCTGCGGGGGCGGATCGTCAGCGCGAAGTTCGACCAAGGTCGAGCCGAAGAAATTGCCGGCCATGCCGACCCAGCGGCGGCCTTGGCGGCCGCGGCCCGCGGTTTGTTCGAGCGCCACCTGCCAGTCGCCCTCGACCGCCCTTGTGTCCGCGATCAGGTCAGCGTTGGTCGATCCAGCAGTCTCGACAATCCGGATGCGGGTCAGAACAAGGCTCCGGCGGCGCGCGCGCTGGCCTCGCCGAGTACGCCGACGAGCAGATAACCGAGCGGCGACACAAGCAAGGCGGCGAGCACGATGAGCGCCGCCTGGACCGGCTGCTGAACCTCCGAGAAACCGCGCGCGGGCTCGTCGAAATACATGATCTTGACGATCTTGAGATAGTAATAAGCACCGATCACGGTGCCGAAAATGCCGGCCACGGCAAGTGCGATATAGCCGCTCGAAACCGCCGCCTGGAACACCAGCAACTTGGGCCAGAAGCCGAACAGCGGCGGAATGCAGGCCAGGCTGAACATGAAGATCGCGATGGCGGCGGCAAAGGCGGGCCGAGTCTGCGACAAGCCAGCGAGGCTAGCAATTTCCTCGACCGGCTCCCCCTCCGCATCGCGCATCCACAGCACGCACAGGAAGGCGCCCAAAGTCATCACGGTATAGACCGCCATGTAGAACAGCACCGATGACGCGCCCTTGGCCCCACCCGCGGCGAGCCCGACCAGCGCAAAGCCGACATTGTTGATCGACGAATAAGCGAGCAACCGCTTGATGTTGGCCTGGCCATAAGCGGCAATCGCGCCAAGGAAGATCGAGGCCAGCGCCGCGCAAATGACGATTTGCCGCCAGGCGTCGATCGCTGGTCCAAACGCCTCGAAACAGACCCGGGTCGCAAGCAGCACCGCCGCGGCCTTGGGCGCGCTGGCGAAGAACGCCGTAACTGGCGTCGGCGCGCCCTCGTAAACGTCGGGCGTCCACATGTGGAACGGCACCGCGCTGACTTTGAACGCCAGCCCGGCGAGCAAGAACACCAGGCCGAACAGCAGTCCAAGCGACAGGTCGCCGCGCCCGAACGCTGCGGACAGGCCGTTGAACTGGGTCGTGCCGGCAAAGCCGTAAAGCAAGGAAATGCCGTAGAGCAAGATACCGCTGGCGAGTCCCCCGAGGACGAAATATTTGAGCCCCGCCTCGGCGCTGCGCTCGTCGCTTCGGCGGTAGGAGGCGAGGACGTAGGCCGACAGCGATTGCAGCTCGAGCCCAACGTAGAGCGAGATCAGGCTGGTAGCGCTGACCATCACGCTCATACCGACCGCGCTAAACAGGATCAGGACCGCATATTCGGCGCCATGCTCACTCGCTTTTTCAAACCAGCCGTGCGCGGCGATGATCGCAACTGCCGCGGCGGGAAAGATGATCGCCTTGCTGAAGCTGGCGAAGGCGTCGGCGCCGATCATGCCATCGAACACCGGCCCGGCATGGGTCGGTGCGCCGATCAGTGCGACGGTGGCGGCAATCAGCAAAGCAACCGCCGCCCAAGAGACCGCCGAGCCACTCTTGCGACCGCCGAACGCGGCCACCATCATCAATACGATGGCCCCGATCGCGAGGATCGCTTCGGGCAAGATGGCGGCGAAATTGTTGGTCATCAGTGGCTGCCCCCGTGGCCTTCAGCAGTGGCCCCATGAGCGGCATGATTTTGCGCGCCTTTGCCCATCACCAACGCGGCGTCGTCATGCGGCGCCACCCGCTCGAGCCGGGTCAGCAGCCGCCCGACATCGGCGCGCATCGGCTTGATGAAGCTTTCGGGATAGACGCCCATCCACAACACGCCCGCCGCAATCGGTGCGAGCAGCGCCCATTCGCGCGCCGTCAGATCGGTCATCGCCGCCGCGTCGGCGTTGCGCTTGGTGCCGAAGCAGATGCGCCAGTAGAGGTAGAGCATAAAAGCGGCGCCGAGGACTACGCCGAGCGTCGCCACGATCGCTGCCCAGCTCGACGCTTCATAGGTGCCGACCAGCGACAGGAATTCGCCGACGAAATTGCTCGTTCCGGGCAGCCCGACGCTGGCCATGGTGAACAGCATGAAGAACAATGCATAGGCCGGCATATTGTCGCTGAGCGCGCCGTAGCGGTCGATCTCGCGGGTGTGCAGCCGGTCGTAAACGACGCCGACGCACAGGAACAACGCCCCCGACACCAGGCCGTGGCCGAGCATGACCAGCATCGCGCCCTCGATCCCCTGGCGGTTCATGGCGAACAGGCCAAAAGTGACGAACGCCATATGCGCGACCGACGAATAAGCGATCAGCTTCTTCATGTCGTGCTGCACCAATGCGACCAGGCTGGTGTAAACCACCGCGATGCCGCTGAGCACGAACACGAATGGCACGAACATGGCCGAGCCGTCGGGGAACATCGGCAGCGAGAAGCGGATGAAGCCATAGCCGCCCATCTTGAGCAGCACCCCGGCCAGGATGACCGAGCCCGCAGTCGGAGCCTGGACGTGGGCATCGGGCAACCACGTGTGAACCGGCCACATCGGCACCTTGATCGCGAAACTGGCGAAGAACGCCAGCCACAGCCATTTCTGCGCCGCGACGGGGAAATCATAGGCCATCAATTCGGGGATGAAGGTCGTGCCCGCAGCGTTGACCATATAGAGCATCGCAACCAGCATCAGCACCGAGCCGAGCAAGGTGTAGAGGAAGAATTTGTAACTCGCCTTGATCCGCTCGGCCCCGCCCCAGATGCCGATGATCAGATACATCGGGATGAGGCCGCCCTCGAACATGATGTAGAACAGGAACAGGTCCTGCGCTGCAAACACGCCGATCATCAGCGCCTCCATCAGCAGGAAAGCCGCCATATATTCGGGCACCCGCTTGTGAATCGATTCCCAGCTGGCGCCGATGCAGATCGGCATCAGGAATACGCTGAGTGCAATCAGCAGCAGCGCGATACCGTCGATGCCCAATGACCAATTGATGCCGCCGCCAAGGGCGACCCGCTCGATGAATTGCCATTGCGCGCCCGCCGGATCGAAATTCGCCCACAACACGCCGCCGAGCGCGAGATCGGCCAGCGTCGCGCCAAGCGCAAGCCAGCGCGCACCATCGGGGCGCATGAACAGCGCCGCGATCGCCGCGAACAACGGCACTGCGATCATGATCGACAGGATCGGCAGGGAACCGATCATTGCGATGCCCACCACAAGGCCCAACTGACCGCGCCGATCAGGCCGAGCAGCATCACCAGCGCATAGGAGTAGACATATCCCGACTGCGCGCGCGCAGTGATGCGATTGCCGATGCCGACCGCATAGGCCGCGCCGTGCGGGCCGAAGCGGTCGATAATGCCCTCGTCACCCTGCCTCCACAGCACACGACCAAGCCACAGCGCCGGACGAACGAAGATCGCGTCATAAAGCTCGTCGAAATACCATTTGTTGAGCACGAACCGGTGGACCGCCGGGAATTGCGCGACAAAGGCGCCCGCGGCGCCCGGGCGGCGGAGGTAATTATTATACGCGATGCCAAGGCCGATGAGCATTACGCCGAGCGGAGCCAGCTTGACCCACATCGGCACTGCATGGGCGGCGTGGGCCAGGTGCTCGTCGAACGCCAGGCTGCCGTTCCAGAAGCGCGCGCCATGTTCGGCGCCGATGAAGCTGTCGTGGAACAACTGCCCCGCTGCCAGCGCACCAAGCGCCAACAGGCCGAGCGGCACCAACATGGTCAACGGGCTTTCGTGCGGGTGATAGCCGGCGGTGCCGACCGAAGGACGCGCGGCCGAATGCGCGTGATCATCCTCGTCTGATGGGTCTTCATGCTGGCGATGAACCGCGTGCTGGATATGCTCGCTGCCGGCCCAGCGCGCCTCGCCGAAGAAGGTCAGGAAGATCAGGCGCCAGCTGTAGAAACTGGTCAGCAAGGCGGCGGTCAGGCCGACGAAGAAGGCAACGCCGCCCGACGTCGTGCCACTTGCAAAGGCGCTCTCGATGATCGCGTCCTTGGACCAATAGCCCGCAAAGCCGACCGCGCCGAAACCGACGCCGGTGATCGCCAGCGTGCCGATGACCATGATCCAGAAAGTGATCGGGATCTCTTTCCGCAGCGCGCCATAATAACGCATGTCCTGTTCGTGGTGCATGGCGTGGATCACCGAACCCGCGCCGAGGAACAACAACGCCTTGAAAAAGGCGTGGGTGAACAGGTGGAACATCGCCGCGCCATACGCGCCGACGCCCGCTGCGAAGAACATGTAGCCGAGCTGCGAACAGGTCGAATAGGCGATCACCCGCTTGATGTCGGTCTGGCTGGTCCCGACCGTCGCCGCGAACAAGGCCGTCGCCGCCCCGACATAGGTGACGACGCTCGACGCGGTGGCGGAGGTTTCGAACATCGGCGATAGTCGGCAAACCATGAACACGCCCGCAGTGACCATGGTCGCGGCGTGGATCAATGCGCTGACCGGGGTTGGGCCTTCCATCGCGTCGGGCAACCAGGTGTGGAGGCCGAGCTGGGCCGACTTGCCCATCGCGCCGACGAACAGCAGCAGGCACAGCAGGGTCATCGTATCGACGGTTATGCCGGCAAAGCCGATGGTCGATCCGGCCATCGCCGGAGCGGCGGCAAGGATCGCCGGAATGCTGACGGTACCGAACACCAGGAACGTGCCGAAGATGCCGAGCGAAAAGCCGAAATCGCCGACGCGGTTGACGACAAAGGCCTTCATCGCCGCCGCGTTCGCGCTCGGCTTGTGATACCAGAATCCGATCAGCAGATAGGAGGCCAGGCCGACCCCTTCCCAACCGAAGAACATCTGCACCAGGCTGTCGGCGGTAACCAGCATCAGCATGGCGAAGCTGAACAGCGACAAATAGGCGAAGAAGCGCGGCTGCGACGGGTCTTCCGCCATATAGCCCCAGCTATAGAGATGGACGAGGCTGGAGATGCTGG
>JBDSEL010000082.1:0-3030 GCA_039920065.1 Sphingomicrobium sp.
GTGCTGGCGCCGGTGGCCCCGGTGCGGTCAGCTTCCGGCGCGAAAAGTTCGTCGAATATGGCGGCCCCGACGGCGGCAATGGCGGCAAGGGCGGCGACATCGTGTTCGAAGCGGTGGCCGGCCTCAACACGCTGATCGACTTTCGCTACACCCAGCATTTCCGGGCTCCGCGCGGCAAGGGCGGATCGGGCAGCAATCGCACCGGCGCGGGTGGCGAGGATCTGGTCATCAAGATCCCCGTCGGCACCCAGATCCTGGCCGATGACGAGGAGCGCACGCTGATCGCCGACCTGACCGAGGTCGGCCAGCGGCTGGTGCTCTTCGTTGGCGGCATGGGCGGGCGCGGCAACGCCAGCTACAAGACATCGACCAACCGCACCCCGCGCCAGCACCAGACCGGCATCGCGGGCGAAGAATTGTGGGTCTGGCTGCGGCTCAAATTGCTCGCCGATGTCGGGCTCGTCGGTCTTCCCAATGCGGGTAAGTCGACTTTTCTCAACAGCGTCACCAACGCCCAGGCCAAGGTCGGCGCTTATCCGTTCACCACCATCCACCCGCAATTGGGCGTGGTCCGCCACAAGGGCCGCGAATTCGTCATCGCCGACATCCCCGGCCTGATCGAGGGCGCGGCGGAGGGCGCGGGCATTGGCGATCGCTTCCTCGGCCATGTCGAGCGCACGCGGCTGCTGCTCCACCTCGTCGATGGATCGCTGGCCAAACCGGCCGAGGCCTATGACATCGTCCGCGGCGAGCTCGACGAATATGGCGAAGGGCTTGCCGACAAGACCGAATTGGTGGCGATGACCAAGGCCGACACCCTCGACGACAAGGCGCGGACCAAGGCCAAGAAGGCGCTCGACAAGGCGTCGGGCGCGCCGGTGTTCGCCATTTCCGCGCCGCTCGAGGAAGGTCTTGAACCGCTGCTCGATGCGATCATCGAATGGCTCAGCGCGGCCCCCGAGCAGGGCGACGGCGCTGCGCAAGCGTCGGGCGATGCGCCCGCCAGCGAAAGGCCGTGGTCGCCGCTATGAGGCTGGCGATCACCGGCGGCACCGGGTTCGTCGGCTCCCACCTGATCGACCGCGCGCTTGCTGCAGGGCATCACGTCACCGCGCTGACCCGGCGCCCGCAGACCGAGCGCAACGGGGTCACCTGGATCGCCGGTGACCTCGCCGACCGGCCCGCGCTCAAGCACTTGGTCGAGGGCGCCGATGCGGTCATCCACGTTGCCGGCGTGCTCAACGTCCCGACCGTCGCGGCTTTCGAGGCTGGCAATGTCGAGGGCACGCTGGCGATGCTTGCCTCGGCCACCGCGGCGGGCATTCATCGCTTCGTGTTCGTGTCCTCGCTCGCCGCGCGCGAACCGCAATTGTCGATGTACGGCGCGTCCAAGGCCAAGGCCGAAGCGATCGTCGAACGTTCGGGTCTCGACTGGGCGATCGTCCGCCCGCCGGCGGTTTACGGGCCCGGCGACCGCGAAACGCTCGAATTGTTCAAGATGGCGCGCACGGGGGTGATGCTGATGCCGCCACAGGGTCGCTTCTCGGTCCTTCATGCCGTCGATCTGGCCGATTTGCTGCTTGCTCTGGCCGCGCCGTCCGCGCCGTCCAAGCTTGTTGTCGAGCCCGATGATGGCCGCGCCGGCGGTTGGAGCCACAAGGATTTCGCGGCCGCCTTGGGCGACGCCATGGGCCGCAAGCCGTTGGTCCTGTCGGCCCCGGCGGCGCTGCTGCGCCTGGCCGCGCGCGCGGACGGCCTGCTGCGCGGAAGCAAGGCCCGGCTGACCCTTGATCGAGCGGCCTATTTCGCCCACCGCGACTGGGTTGCGGCCGCCAGCCGCGCTGTTCCGGCGGGCCTGTGGCAGTCGCATGTTCCGACCGCGCAGGGTCTCGCCGAAACCGCACAATGGTATCGCGCCCGGCGCTGGCTGTGATCCGCCATATTGCCGCCTCATCTTGGGGCGACTAAGCGCAACATCATGACCGATCGCAGCACCATCCTCGCCAAGACCCTCGAGATGATCGAGCCGTTCAACAAGAAAGGCGTCGCCGTCAGCGAAGGCACGCGCTTCGCCCAGGATCTTGAGTGGGACAGCCTTACCGTGCTCGACTTCGTCGCCAATGTGGAGGACGAGTTCGACGTGCTCATTTCGATGAACATGCAGGCCGAGATCGAGACCGTCGGCCAACTGGTCGATGCGCTGGAAAATTTGCAAGGCTGACCGGTTGACCGACCTGTTTTCCAAATTCGACGACATCATCGCGCTTCGCGACGGCTTGCTCGCGACCGGCATCACCGATCCCTTCAACCTGGTCATGGAACGGGTCGAAAGCCCGACCGTCGCGATTTGCAACGGCAAGCGCACGATCCTCCTCGGCACTTACAATTACATGGGCATGACCTTCGACCCCGAGGTCATTGCGGCGGGCCAGCAGGCGCTCGACGATTATGGCAGCGGCACCACCGGCAGCCGGGTCCTCAACGGCACCTATTCGGGCCACAAGGCGGTCGAGCAGGCGCTCCGCGAATTTTACGCGATGGACCATGCGATGGTCTTTTCGACCGGCTACCTCGCCAATCTTGGGATCATCTCGACCATCGCCGGCAAGGAGGATTACATCATCCTCGACATCGACAGCCACGCGTCGATCTACGACGGCTGCGCGATGGGCAATGCGCAGATCGTGCCGTTCCGCCACAATGATATCGAAGCCCTCGAAAAGCGGCTCAAGCGCGTGCCCGAGGGGGCCGGCAAGCTGGTCGTTCTCGAAGGCGTCTATTCGATGCTTGGCGACATCGCGCCGCTCGACAAGATGGTCCCGCTGGCCAAGAAACATGGCGCCATGGTGCTGGTCGACGAGGCTCATTCGATGGGCTTCATCGGCGAACATGGCCGCGGCGTAGCCGAGGCGCAGGGCGTGCTCGACCAATGCGACTTCGTCATCGGCACCTTTTCCAAATCGGTCGGGACGGTCGGCGGTTTTTGCGTTTCCAACCATCCCAAGTTCGAGATTCTGCGCCTCGTCACCC
>JBDSEL010000083.1:0-3059 GCA_039920065.1 Sphingomicrobium sp.
AACCGCTCGAGATAGGCGCGCAGCCGCCCGCGCTCGGTCGGCGTCTTGACGTAGGGCGCGTGGATGATCTTGAGCAGCCGCTCGTCCAGCACCCCCGGCATCTCGCCCATTTGCGCCAGCATCCACAAGCTCATGTCGGTAATGTTGCTGTTGACCCCGCCCGCCGCCGGGACCTTGTAATAGGTATCGACCATCGGCAGTTCGTTTTTCGAGTGGCCGTGCGGGCGAGCCCAGCTTTTATTGGCCATCAACCCGCCCATCGAGGCGCTGGCGTGGCTCATGCCGAGCGGATTGAAGAGGATGCGCTTGAGCGCGAGTTCGTACGGCTCATCGGTTTGCCGCTCGACCATTTCGCTGAGCGCATCATAGGCAACGTTCTGATACGACCAGCAAGTGCCGGGAGGACAGGTCGAGTTGAGCAGCACCAGGCTCTGGCGCAGGACCATCGGATCGCCGCCTTCCTCGAGCTTGTTGTCATAGGCGTTGCGATAGAGGCCGAGGCGGTGGCTCATCAAATCGCCAACGGTTGCAATGCGCTCATTGCCCAGCGGCAGCTTGAGGCTCGGCACATAGGTCGCGACCGGGGCATTGAGGCGAATCTTGCCTTCCTCCGCCAGTTTGACCGCCATCGTCGAGGCGACGCCCTTTGATACCGAGGCCCAGCGGAACACCGTTTGCGGGGTCACCGGGTCACCGCTGTTGGCGTGGGTTTCGCCATAGCCCTGGAGGAAGGTGATGCGGCCGTGCTCGACCACCCCGACCGCGAGCCCGACCATCCCCGGCTTGCCGATCAATTGCTTGAGCCGAGCGTCGAGCGCAGCATAATCGACATCGCGGCGCTCACCCGGTTCAAGGCTTGCAAGCTTGACCTGTTGAGCATCGGGCGCCGGCCGGCCATCGCCCGACCGCGACGATCCGGGCTGCATCGCCAGAACGACCGCGGCGACGATCAGCGCGACTGCGCCCATTGCGATTGTCTTGACGCGATTCACCCCAGCCACTCTCCCCCGTTACACAGTGCTAAGCGGTGGATGGCAGGCCGCTCAACCGGCCAGCCGAGCTGCATGCGCCAGGACGAGTCTGCAGCGCGACGAGCGGGGAATTCTGGCAATCGCGCTACACCCCGCTTAAACGCCCGGTTGGAACCGACGAATCATGCAATTTCTCAAAACTCTCTTCTGGGCATTCCTGGCCATCGTGATCGCTTTGTTTGCGAGCCGCAACTGGGTGCCCGTGACGCTCAGCCTGTGGGGCGACATCCAGGCCGATATCAAGATTCCGGTGCTGCTCGGAGCGATCTTCCTGCTCGGCTTCCTGCCGACGTGGATCGTGATGCGGGCCAAGGTCTGGGCGTTGCGCCGCCGCCTCGAAGCGCTCGAGCGCAACCTCGCCCCGCCGCCGCCGATCGCCGCCGCCTCAGCGCCCGCGCTCGACGACGAGCCGGCGTTCGACACTGAAGGGATGCATGCATGAACCCGGTGTTCGTCGCCATCGACACCCCCGATCTGGCCCGCGCGACGGCGCTTGCGCAACAGCTGGCGGGTCATGTCGGCGGGGTCAAACTGGGTCTCGAATTCTTCGCCGCCAACGGTCCCGCCGGGGTTCAGGCGATTGCCGCGCTCGGCCTGCCGCTGTTCCTCGATCTCAAGCTCCACGACATCCCCAACACCGTCGCCAAGGCGGTCGCTGCGCTGGCGCCGTTGAAACCTGCGGTCCTGACGGTGCATGCCGCTGGCGGGGACGCGATGATGTCGGCCGCAAAGGATGCCGCGCCGCCGGGCACCAAGGTCGTCGGCGTCACCGTTCTGACCAGTCTCGACGAAATTGATTTGAACGCGATTGGCGTGATCGACGACCCTTCCGCTCAGGTGGATCGATTAGCGTCGCTCGCGCGCGCAGCCGGGCTCGACGGGATCGTCTGTTCGGGCGCCGAAGTTGCCGCCGCGCGCGCCGCCTGGCCCGAGGGATTCTTCGTCGTTCCCGGCATTCGTCCGGCTGGCGGCGAGGTCGCCGATCAGAAGCGCATTGTCACCCCCGCCCAGGCCCAGGCCGACGGCGCCTCGATCCTCGTCATCGGTCGTCCGATCACCGCCGCCGCCGACCCCGCGGGCGCGGCGCGGTCCATCGCCGACAGTTTGAAAGGCCTAGTTGCATGAGTTGGCTGACCCGTGTTCGCAGCGGCATCGCGAGCCTGACCAAAAAACAGTCGTCGGAAAATCTGTGGCACAAATGCAAGAAGTGCCAGACGATGATCTTCACCAAGGAATGGGAAGAGAATTACAGCGTCTGCCCGCGCTGCGATTACCACGACCGCATCGGCCCGGCGATCCGGTTCGAGCAATTGTTCGACGCCGCGAAATATGAAGTCCTGCCGGCACCGGTGGTGCGCGAGGATCCGCTCAAATTCCGCGACACCAAGCGCTATACCGAACGCCTCAAGGCCGCCCGCGCCGCCAATGGCGAGCGCGATGCACTGGTCAACGCCAAGGGCAAGATCGATGGCCGCAAGGTCGTGCTTGGGGTCCAGGACTTCGCCTTCATGGGCGGGTCGATGGGCATTGCCGTCGGCGCCGCCTTCGTCGCCGGGGTCAAGGCCGCGATCAAGGACAATTGCCCCTACATCCTGTTCACCGCGGCCGGCGGGGCGCGCATGCAGGAAGGCATTTTGAGCCTGATGCAAATGCCGCGAACGACCGTCGCCCGCGCCGAACTGCGTGAGGCCGGCCTGCCCTACATCGTCGTCCTCACCGATCCCACCACCGGCGGTGTCACCGCAAGCTATGCGATGCTCGGCGATATCCAGCTGGCCGAGCCCGGGGCACTGATCGGCTTCGCTGGCCAGCGCGTGATCGAGCAGACCATCCGCGAGAAATTGCCAGAGGGCTTCCAGCGCGCCGAATATCTGCTCGACCACGGGATGATCGACATGGTCGTCCCGCGCGGCGAGCTCAAGGAGAGGCTCGCGCTGCTGGTCGGCTATTTGACTCCCCTGCAGGAGGCCGCCTGACCTTCCCCCCTCCCGCGTGGCGGGAGGGGGCTGGGGGTGGGCCTGTCATGAA
>JBDSEL010000084.1:0-7904 GCA_039920065.1 Sphingomicrobium sp.
GCACCGATCTGCTCTACGCCTCGGTCACCAAAAGCGTCGGCACCGTCGTCCACGGCAAGAACAAGACGGTCGACTGGCATATCGTTCGCGGGCTTGCACTGGGCAGCATGCCAGCGGCGATCATCACCCTCATCCTGATGGCCAAGTTCGGCGCCACCGGCCACAAAAGCCCGGCGCTGCTCAACGTCCTGCTCGGCCTGACCTTGCTCATGACCAGCATCGCGATCTTTTTCCGACCGTGGATTATCGAGCGGATTGGGCCACGCTTCGACCATCTCGAGGTTTCGGGCACCAACCGCTGGACGATCATGCTTGGCGTCGTTCTGGGCATTCTGGTCTCGCTGACCTCGGTCGGCGCGGGTGCATTGGGCACCACCGCCTTGCTCCTCCTCTACCCGCGCCTGCCGGTCGCGCGAATCGCCGGCAGCGACATTGCCCACGCGGTCCCGCTGACCCTGATCGCGGGCATCGGTCACTGGCTGATGGGTTCGGTCGATTTCGTCTTGATGGCGGCGCTGCTCGTCGGCTCGATCCCCGGCGTCATCCTCGGCAGTCATTTGGCTGGCAAATCGTCGGACCGAATCCTGCGGCCGGTGCTTGCGGCAACCTTGCTGCTGGTGTCGATCCGCCTGCTCGCCGCTTAGGCTGACCGGCCCTCGGCGCGAATGGGAAGGCCCAGACGCGAAAAAGGGGCGGGCTTTCTTGGGGAACGCCCGCCCCTTCGCTCTTCGGCCGGTAAGGGGGGCAACCGGCCTCAATTGCTTAAATGGGTGTCCGCCTCAGCGGTTCAAGACCAGCTCGCCCGGCATCCAGTTGGACGGCATTTCGTCGCCTGATTGGAGGGCGGCGAGGACGCGCAGGGTTTCCTCGGGATTGCGCCCGACATTCAAGGCATTGGCGCTGCTGTGTTGGATCACGCAAGCGGTAAGGTATTGCGTCGATCGATCTTTCCGATTATGCTGCTCGCATTAATCGGATGACACGATGATCGTACACCTGCCCACGCTCAAGCAGCTGCAATATCTCGTCGCGTTGCGCGATCATGGCCATTTTGGGCGCGCTGCAGAGGCCTGTTTCGTCACCCAATCGACCCTTTCGGCCGGGCTTCGCGATCTCGAGACATTGCTCGGCACGACGCTGATCGAGCGGACCAAGCGGGTCATGCGCTTCACCCCATTGGGCCTAAAGATCGCCGACAAGGCGCGGCTGATCCTGCGTGAAAGCGAGGAACTGGCCGACCTTGCCCGGGTTCAGCGCCAACCGCTGACCGGCGATCTTCGCATGGGGGTGATCCCGACCATCGCCCCGTTCCTGCTGCCGGCGATGTTGCCCGACCTTCGCCGTCGCTGGCCCAAGCTCAAGCTGTTCCTGCGCGAGGAGCCAAGCCAGTCGGCTTGCACCGCGCTTCACCGCGGCCAGCTCGACTGCGTGCTGCTGGCGATGCCCTATCCGTGCGGCGACACCGACCACGCCGATCTGTTCGACGATCGGCTGCACGTCGCTTTTCCGCCGGGTGAAGCGCCCGCCGCAGCGGCGATCGCGCCCGGGGCGATCGACGAGACTCGGCTGCTCCTGCTCGAGGATGGCCATTGCCTCAAGGACCATGCGCTGAGCGCTTGCAACCGGCCCGACATCCGCGCCGGCGCGGCGATGCTCGGCACGTCGCTGCACACGCTGGTGCAGATGGTCGACAATGGCCTGGGCCTCACATTCGTCCCCGAAATGGCGCTATCGGCCGGTATTCTTGACGGCACCGGAGTCGAGGCACGCCGTCTCGATTCTGCCAACGGTAGCCGCCGCATCGCCTTGGTGTGGCGCAAATCGAGCCCGCGCGATGCCGAATTCCAAGCGCTGGCCACGGCACTGCGGGCAATTGCGATAGAGTCTTTGCCCGGGCTCACGCCGTGCGGATCAGTCGAGGTGGCGAAGCCCGTGGCGCAGATAGTCGTAGCCGGTGACGAGGGTCAGCGCCGCTGCTAGCCACAGGCTGGCAAGGCCGATTTGGTGGATCCATGGTTGCGAAGGAAAGGCCCCGCCGAGGATCAGCGCGCCAAGCGCTATCATCTGGATCGTCGTTTTCCACTTGGCGAGATTGCTGACCGGCACCGAGACGTTGAGCTGGGCCAGGAATTCGCGCAGTCCCGACACGAAAATCTCGCGCATCAGGATGATCAGCGCGGCGATGATGTGCAGGCCCTCGATCTCCGGCACCGGATTGGCCCTGCGACTGGAAATCAGCATCACCAGCACGGCCGCGACCATGATCTTGTCAGCGATCGGATCGAGGAACTGGCCGAGCCGCGACGTCAGCCCTTGCGCGCGGGCCAGATAGCCGTCGAAATAATCGGTGATCCCGACGATGCAGTAGAGGACGAAGGTGACGAGGTAATCCACCGGCGTCGGCCGCCACAGCAGGAATATCAGGATCGGCACCGCGAAAATGCGCGACAGGGTCAGGATGTTCGGCAGCGTCAGCATGATGGTGGCGAGCGTTATAGCGTTTGGCGGCGCCTTGAAAGGTGGCTATGCGGTGGCCGGTCCATCAGTGGAGCGGCGGTAGGTCAATTGTTCCAGAACGTCACTCACCTGTTACGCTCGCGCCGGTTCGTGCCGCTGTTCGTCACGCAATTCCTCGGCGCCTTCAACGACAATCTGTTTCGCACCGCGATGGTCATGCTGGTCATCTACGGCATCTATGGCGACGCCGGGCAGGAAGCGACGTTCAGCGCAATTGCCGGGGCGCTGTTCATCGCGCCATTTTTCCTGCTGTCGGCGCTGGCCGGGCAATTGGCCGACGCCAATGACAAGGCCGCGATCGTGCGCATCGTCAAAAGCGCCGAAATTCTGATCATGCTGTTCGGCGCGGCCGGGCTGATCCTCCACAATATCCCGCTGCTGTTGGTCGCGCTCACGGCGATGGGCGTCCATTCGACGTTCTTCGGGCCGATCAAATATGCGATTTTGCTGCAGCATCTGGGCAAGGAAGAAGTGCTTGGCGGCACCGGCCTGGTCGAAGCCGGCACCTATATCGCAATCCTCATGGGGACGATCCTTGGCGGGGTGCTGGTGCTCCAGCGCGGCGACGGCAGCTATCACGCCGAATGGGCAGCGGTCGCGGTGCTGGTCGTCGCGGTCATGGGCCGGGTCGCGGGCAGCTTCGTTCCGCCCGCGCCGCCATCCGACGCGCCCGAACTACCCGGTTTTCCAGCGCGCGGCACTGACTGGCACATCGTCCGCGCTTCGGTCCGGCTGGTCAGCGCGACGATGCACATCAAGCGGCTGTTCCTCGCCATCCTGTCGATCAGTTTCTTCTGGGCGATGGGCGCGGTGCTGGCGGCGCAATTCCCGCCACTGGTCAAGAACGCGCTCGGCTCCGACCAGACCGTTGCGACCTTATTCCTGTCGGTGTTCTCGGTCGGCGTGGCGATGGGCTCGGTGATCGTCAACCGGCTGCTCAACAACAAGGTGTCGGCGCGCTATGCGCCGGTATCAGCCCTGTTCATGGGTTTATTCGTCCTCGACCTGTTCCGCCGGGTTCGCGCCTGGCCGGTCCATGGCGGCGGGCTGCACGACATCCAGACCTTCCTCACCGTCCCCAACAGCTGGATGGTGGTGGTCGATTTGCTCGGTGTGGCGGTCGCCGGGGGGATGTTCGTGGTCCCGCTCTATGCCTTCCTGACAACCACTGTCCTGCGATCAGAA
Source organism: Sphingomicrobium sp. (assembly GCA_039920065.1). GTDB lineage: Bacteria > Pseudomonadota > Alphaproteobacteria > Sphingomonadales > Sphingomonadaceae > Sphingomicrobium. The sequence continues at coordinate 3,703 of JBDSEL010000084.1, forward strand.
ACCGCGCGCACCGTCGCTGCCAACAATATCGTCAATTCGGGCGCGATGGTCGTCGCCACCGGCATTCTCGCAATTTCGATCGGATATTTCGAAGTGACCGTCGCCGACAGCCTGTTGATCGTGGCCTTTGCCAGCGTCATCGCGGCCTGGCTCGGGTGGAAGCTGCATCTGGCCTGCGACGACGGCCAGTGCGCGGAGCCGACGCAGCCTTAAGTGGTCAGGCGAGAAAGACCGTCACGAACAGGAAGCCCGCCGCGAAGGTCGAGGCGAACAGCTTCACATCGTTCGGTAAAGTCAGAGCCTGGCTCGGCGCCGGTGCTGCCGCCGCGAGCACGCGCACCGGGCCGCGTCCGAAGGCCCGGGCAGGGACGAATGGCGAGGTCGAAAAGCGGCGGCGATCGAACGGCATGGGCAAATCCTTAACGGCGTTTTTACCATGCTCAAACGCAATTTGTTAAGGATTGGCCGCATCCGTCCCGGATCGGGACGAACGGTCACGGCAGCATTTGTCGAAGGTGGGTTAGGCCGAAGCGCTCCGGCTGGGCGGAACGGCGGCGCCGTGTTTGTCGCCAAGCTCGTCAGTCCCCGACGCGCGGTCGCGGGCTAGCAGCAAATGAGCCGCTTCGTCGGCCGGCATCGGTTTGCCTAGATACCAGCCCTGGCCGACTGCGCAGCCGAAATCGAGCACCGCGTGGAACGCCGCCTCATTCTCGATCCCCTCGATCGAGACCGGCACCGACAAGGCGCTGGCGAGGGTTGTCACCGCCTTGACGATCGCCGCGCTTTCGCGCCGCTCGTTGAGGTTGGCGACGAAGCTGCGGTCGATCTTGATGATGTCGAACGGCAGCGAGCGCAGATGCGACAGCGACGAAAAACCGGTGCCGAAATCGTCGAGCGCCAGGCTGACGCCCTGGTTCTTGAGGCTGGTGACGATCGAGCGCGCCAGCTCGAGATCGGCGAACAGGCTGCTTTCGGTGATTTCTACCACCAGCCGCTCGGCCGGAAAGCCGGTCTCGGACAGGATTTTGACGATCCGCTGAGCCAGCCAGCCGTCGGTGAATTGCACTGGGGAGATATTGACTGCGATCTTGATCGCCGGGTCCCAGCCAGCCGCCGCCCGCAACGCCGCGCCAATGACCTGCTCGCTCAACCGGCCGATCAGTCCGACTTCCTCGGCGATCGGGATGAACACGTCGGGCATGATTACCCCCGACAGTGGGTGATGCCAGCGGGCCAGCACTTCGAAGCCGATGATGGCCCCGGTCTTGAGATCGACCTGAGGCTCGAAATAGGGCGCGAACTGGTGATGATCGAGTCCGAACCGAATGCCCTGTTCAATTTCGCTTTGGGCGATCAAGGCGCGTTCCATCCCGGCATCGAACCACACCGGGCGAGACAGGCGACCACTGCGCGCGCGGTCCATCGCAATGTCGGCGCGGCGCAGCAAATCGGGGATGCGCAAATCAGGGTCGCCGCTGGCGATGCCGGCGAAGGCCCCGCCCTGGATGATCCGTTCGTCGAACAGAAACGGCCGAGTGACCGAGCGCAACATTTTCTCGACCACCAGTTCTAACCGTTCGACCTGCTCGGCGCCGCTCGGTCGGGCAATTGCGAATTCGTCGCCGCTCAATCGGGCGATGCAGCCATCCTCGCCGAATTCCTCGCGCAGCAGTCCGGCGATGGCCTGGAGGAAACGGTCGCCGATCTCGAACCCGTGCTGGTCGTTGATCGCCTTGTAGCGGTGGATGAACAGCGAGACGATGATCAGCTTGTCGCCGTCGGCGCGCGCGGTCGCGGCCAAGACCTCGGCGCGGTCGGAGAACCCCTTGCGATTGTAGAGCCCGGTGATCGGGTCGGTGCTAGCCAGAATGGCGACCCGGCGTTCGCTTTCGGTGCGCTGGATGAGGTCGTGCTGGAGATCGGCATAGCAGCGCCAGCCGAACAGGATGAGCGCGACATTTAGCGTCAGCGCAGTGCTCGCCGCCTGGATTTCGCGGCTGTAGAGGCCGGCGATGCGCAAATTGTGGAAGAATTCGCTGCCGTTCCACAACAGCAGCATGACCGCGACCACCAGCACGCCGAGGACGACGCCTTCGCGACGGGCGTTTGACGTCCTGCTCGACGGTTCGGTTTTATTCATTTGGCCTCGACCCTGCCCCACATAGGGTTGGGCTTAGGGTCAAAGCTTTAAGAAATTCTGTCGCGCGCTCGGCGCCAATCAGGCGCTCGTGATCGAGCTGGTGCGGACGGCGGGACTTGAACCCGCACTGCCTATGGGCAAGAAGATTTTAAGTCTCCAGCGTCTACCATTCCGCCACGTCCGCATCTGCTAGCGGCGGCCTGCGCACAATCACTCGGCAGTGACTTCCGTCAGGTTGAGCCGCTCGCGCATTTCCTTGCCAGGTTTGAAATAGGGCACGCGCTTGGCGTTGACGTCGACCGCTTCGCCGGTCCGCGGATTGCGGCCGACTCGCGCGTCGCGCTGACGGGTGGAGAAGGCGCCGAACCCGCGCAACTCGACTCGCCCGCCCTTGGCTAATTGGTCGGTGATCGAATCGAAAATCGCCGAGACAACACTTTCGACCTCGCGCTGGGTGAGGTCGGGAAAGTCGGAGCAAAGCTTCTGCACAAGCTCGGAGCGGATCATTCTAGTCCCCGTCGATGGATCGCCATGGGCCGCAGCCCGATTGGCATTTAGCTGTCAGGAAAGGCCCCGGTACGCAAGGGGGGTCGGCGGCGCTTCGTCAAGAAACGCCGCCGGGTCCCGTGAATTACTTGCTCTTGGCCGTCTCGACGTCGGCTGCCGGCGCTTCGTCCGCAGCATCGGCAGTGGTTTTGGCATCGGACTTCTTCGCCTTGGCAGCCTTGGCAGGCTTCTCAACCTTTTCAGCCTTGGCCGGCTTGTCGGCTTTCTCAGCTTTGGCCTTCTCAACCTTATCGGTCTTTTCGGCCTTGGCCGGCTTCTCGGCTTTCTCGGCCTTGTCAGCCTTGTCCGCCTTGGGGGCCTTGGCCGGCTTTTCGGCCTTGGCCGTGTCGCCCGCCGCAGCAGCCTTTTCCTTCAGCGCGGCGCCGAGGATGTCGCCCAGCGACGCCCCCGAGTCGGAGCTGCCGTACTGGGCAACCGCCTGCTTCTCTTCGGAGATCTGCAGCGCCTTGATCGAGAAGGTGGGCTTCTTCGAACGGTCGGTGCCGGTAACCAGGGCGTCGAACTTCTGGCCGACCTGGAAGCGTTCCGGACGCTGTTCGTCGCGGTCGCGGCCAAGGTCGGTGCGCTTGATGAAGCCGGTCGCGCCGTCGTCGCCGACCTGCACTTCAAGCCCGCCGTCGACCACGCCGCGAACGATGACGGTGGCCGTCTCGCCCTTGCGTGCACCACCGCCGCCCTTCGCGGCGCCAGCGCCGGCGCCGGCGCTCGCAGTGGCCGTTCCGCCGCCGCTGCCGCCGCCTTCGAGCTGCTTCATGCCAAGGCTGATGCGCTCCTTTTCAACGTCGACGTCGAGGACCTGCGCCTTGACCAATTCGCCCTTGCGATGAAGCTGAAGCGCTTCCTCGCCGGTCACGCCCCAGGCGATGTCGGACATGTGGACCATGCCATCGACGTCGCCTTCGAGGCCGACGAACAGACCGAATTCGGTCGAATTCTTGACTTCGCCCTCGACGGTCGAGCCGGCCGGATGCTTCTCGGCGAATGCCGCCCACGGATTTTCCTGGGCCTGCTTGAGGCCAAGACTGATGCGGCGCTTCTCTTCATCGACTTCGAGGACTTTGACCTCGACCTCTTGCGACGTGCTGACGATCTTGCCCGGATGGACGTTCTTCTTGGTCCAGCTCATTTCGCTGACATGGACGAGGCCCTCGATGCCCGGCTCGAGCTCGACGAACGCACCATATTCGGTGATGTTGGTAACGCGGCCGGTGAACGTGCCCTCGATCGGATATTTGGCCGAGGCGCCTTCCCACGGATCACTTTCAAGCTGCTTCATGCCCAGACTGATGCGCTGCGTCTCGCGGTTGATGCGGACGATCTGGACCTTGACCGTGTCGCCAATGCCCAGGACTTCGCTGGGGTGATTGACGCGCTTGTAGCTGATATCGGTGACGTGGAGCAGGCCGTCGATCCCGCCGAGGTCGACGAACGCACCATAATCGGTGATGTTCTTGACCACGCCGTCGATGACCTGGCCTTCGGCGAGCGACTGGAT
>JBDSEL010000085.1:0-12399 GCA_039920065.1 Sphingomicrobium sp.
GCCGCGCTGACCCCGGGACGAAGCGATCCCAATTGACTTCGCGAGGCAGCTTGGGTATCGGCGCGCCCAACAGCGGCTGCCTGGTTCGGCAGCCCTTTTCATTTCGATTTGAGGCATGAGCGATGAAGCGCACTTTCCAGCCCAGCAATCTCGTCCGGGCACGGCGGCACGGGTTCCGCAGTCGCATGGCGACTCCGGGCGGTCGCAATGTGCTCAACGCCCGCCGCGCGCGCGGCCGCAAGAAGCTGAGCGCCTAGTCCCCGGTCTCGCAACGATCCGCAAGCGCGCGGATTTTCTCGCTGCCAATGGCGGCAAGCGGACCTCGACACCCGGCTTCGTCCTGCTGGTTTGGGATCGCCAGGATGATCATCACCAGATGCGCGTCGGGTTCACCGTCACCAAGAAGATCGGCGGCGCGGTCATCCGCAACCGCATGAAACGGCGGATGCGTGCACTCGCCCGCGAAATCGTCCCGGTCCAGGGCTTTGCCGGGGCCGACCATGTCCTGATCGGCCGCGCCGGCGGGGTCGAGCGCGACTACCAACGCCTCAGGGACGAGCTTGTCAGTGCCCTCGAGCGGTTGCGCGGTTGATGATCGCAAAGGGCATGATCTGGATTTGCCGCGCGTGGCAGAGAGGGCCCAGCAAGGTGCTTCCGCCAAGCTGCCGCTACCAGCCAAGCTGCTCGGCCTATGCGATCACCGCCCTCCAGCGCTATGGGGCCTTGAAAGGCGGCTGGCTCGCGGCCAAGCGAATTCTGCGTTGTCATCCCTGGGGCGGCCAAGGCCCCGATCCGGTATCCTGATAAAGGCTCACACCCAGTGAACGATAATAAGAACTTCGTGATTGCGATCCTCCTGAGCCTTGTCGTCCTGCTCGGTTGGAGCTGGGCCGCCGACCGCTTTTTCCCCTCGCCCAAGGCGCCGACGACGCAAACGGCCCCGGCCACCACTGGCGCGCCGGCAGCGGTGCCGACGCCGGGCGTTGCGCCCGCAGCAACGCCGCCGGGACCCGCTGCTGCAACCGCGCTGAAACCGCGCGCGGCGATTCTCGCTGCATCACCGCGCGTGATGATCGACACGCCCAGCCTCAAGGGCTCGATCAACCTCAAAGGCGCCCAGTTCGACGATCTGGTGATGACCGGCCAGCGCCAGGATCTGACCAAGGACAGCAAGCCGGTCCGGTTGCTGTCGCCGATCGGGGCGCCCAATGCCTATGTCGCCAATGTCGGCTGGAGCGGCGATGGCGCGGCGGTGCCCGGCTTCGACACGTTGTGGACCGCCGATCGGACATCTCTGACCCCCGGTCAGCCGGTGACCCTGACCACGCAAATGGGCGATGGGCTGCGCTACCAGCTCGTGGTCGCGGTCGACGACGGCTATTTGTTCACGGTCAAGCAGACTGTCGGCAACGGCTCGGCCAAGCCGGTCACTGTTCGTCCGACCGGCCTCATCAGCCGCTCGAGCAAGTCGAATGATCGATCGAGCTGGACGACCCACGTCGGCCCGATGAGCGTCTTCGACGGCAAGGCCGATTATGGCACCGACTGGAAAACGCTCGACGAGGCCGGTGCCAATGGCCAGCGCGCGAGTGACGTCAACGGCTGGCTCGGCTTTACCGATCATTTCTGGCTGACCGCGCTGGCACCCGCCGGCAACACCAAAATGGCGTCCGACTTCCGCCATTCGCCAACTGGTGGCTACCAGGCCGATTACGCGCTTGCCGCCTCGACCCTCGCCCCCGGCCAGCAAGCGACCGCCGAGACCCGCTTGTTCGCTGGCGCCAAGGAGAAGAAGTGGCTCACCGCCTATGAAAACCAGGGCATAGACAAGCTCAGCAAGGCGATCGACTGGGGCTGGTTCGAATGGTTCATGCGGCCGATTTTTGTCCTACTGTTGTTCCTGTTCAAGCTGACCGGCAACTTCGGCGTCGCGATCATCGGGCTGACGCTAGTAGTTCGACTGATCATGTTCCCGATCGCGCAGAAGCAGTTCGCGTCGATGGCCGCGATGCGCAAGATCCAGCCCATGCTCAAGGCGGTCCAGGAACGTTTCAAGGACGACAAGCAGCGCCAGCAGCAGGAAGTGCTCAAGCTCTACCAGGCGGAAAAGATCAATCCGGCTGCGGGCTGCCTGCCGATTCTGATTCAGATTCCAGTGTTCTACGCGCTCTACAAGGTGCTGATGGTCAGCGTCGAAATGCGCCATCAGCCGTTCGTGTTGTGGATCAAGGATTTGTCGGCCCCCGATCCGCTGACTCCGGTCAATCTGTTCGGCTTGCTCGATTTCAGCCCGCCGACCTTCCTGGCCATTGGCGTGCTGCCGATCCTCGTCGGCTTCACCCAATGGCTGTCGATGAAGCTCAACCCGCAACCGATGGATCCGGTGCAGAAACAGATGTTCGCGATCATGCCATGGCTGCTGGTGTTCATGATGGCCCCGTTCGCCGCCGGTCTGCAGCTCTACTGGATGACCAACAACATCCTCACCATCCTGCAACAATGGTGGCTGTACCGTCGCTTCGGCCTGAACTTCAGCGACACGCACCCGGTCGAAGAATGAGCGACGACGACTTCGCCCAGGACGAGCGGCATCTGGCCGAACTGGCGGAGCGCGCGCGCAAGCTGTTCGCCGGTCCGATTGAATTCCTGAAGTCGGCGCCACGCCTTGAGCATTTGCCCGATCCGTCGGCGCCGGAGATTGCGTTCGCCGGCCGCTCCAACGTCGGCAAATCGTCGCTGATCAACGCGCTCACCAGCCGCAACAAATTGGCGCGCGCATCGAACACGCCGGGGCGGACTCAGGAGCTCAATTATTTCGACGTCGGCAGCCCGCTGGTGTTCCGGCTGGTCGACATGCCCGGCTATGGCTTTGCCGAGGCACCGCGCGACATGGTCAAGCGCTGGCGCTTCCTGATCAATGACTATCTGCGCGGACGCCAGGTACTCAAGCGCGCCCTGGTGCTGGTCGATAGCCGCCACGGCCTCAAGGATGTCGATCGCGACATCATGACGATGCTCGACGATGCGGCGGTCAGCTATCACCTCGTCCTGACCAAGAGCGACAAGATCAAGCCGACCGAGCTCGCCGCGACGCTCGAAGCGATTCGCGTCGAGGCCGGCAAGCACCCCGCCTCGCATCCGCAAATCATCATCACCAGCGCCGAAACCGGTGCTGGCATCGCCGACCTTCGAACCGCAGTGCTGGGAGCCGTCGAACAATGAAACTGATCATCGGTAACCGCGCCTACTCAAGCTGGTCATTTCGCGGATGGTTGGCGGTTAAGCAGTCGGGGGAGGAGATCGAGGAGATCGTCGTCCCGATGTTCGGCGAGGAATGGGAAAAGCATCGCGAGGGCGACGAATTCGCCCCCGGCGGCGGCAAGGTCCCTATTCTGTGGGACGGCGATTGCGTGGTGTGGGACAGCCTGGCGATCATCGAATTCCTGGCCGACCGCGTTGGCGACGACAAATATTGGCCGGCCGCGGTCGATGCCCGCGCAATGGCCCGGTCGATGGCCGCCGAAATGCATTCGAGCTTCACCAATTTGCGCCGCGAATTGCCGATGAACGTCCGCCGCAGCTTCTCGCCGCGCGAACTCGACGACGATGTCATCGCCGACATCGAGCGCATCCTCCAGCTGTGGGCGCAGGCCCGCGCGCGTTACGGCGGGACCGGCGACTTCCTGTTCGGCGACTGGTCGGCGGCCGACATGATGTTCGCGCCGGTGGTCACCCGCTTCCTCAGCTACGGAGTCCCAGTGCCGGGCTTTGCAGCGACTTACATGAAGGCGGTCCTGTCCCACCCCCACGTCATCGAGTGGATCGAAAAGGCGCAGGACGAGCCGTGGGTGATCGAGAAATATGAGGCCGAAGCCGAAGCCGAGCCCAAGGCCTAGCTCAACACTCTAGCTCCTCTTCGGATATTCGCTCCCATCACGGCGCAGGAAACGGCCGTCGTCGGTGAAAGTCATGTCGATATCGCTATAGCCGCCATCGGTCCGGTTGCCGGCGCTCAACGCCACGAATTCGCACGGCTGGGCCGACCGGTTGATGAGGTGGTGGCCGTTGGTGCTGCCCATCGGCCAGGCGGCGATGTCGCCGGCGCGAAGCAATGTCTCGCCATCGTCCTCGACCAGCACCGCCTCGCCGGCGAGCATGATCACCATCTCGTCCTCGCTATCATGCCAGTGGCGCTGAGACGACCAGGCGCCAGGCTCCAGCCGCACTCGCGATGCGCCCAGCGCGCTCAGTCCGACGGCGGGCGCAAGGCGCTTGTACCAGCGCCCCGCGACCTCCTTGTGAAACGGCTCAGGATAGCCGGTGCGATTGGTTTCCTCGATGGCATCAAGATCGACTTTCGGCATTGGCTTCCCCTTGCTAGGCGGGTGTCATGACATCGCCGATAAATGCTGTCGAGCTTGCCCAAGCGCTCATCGCCTGCCCCAGCGTCACGCCCGCCAGCGGCGCGGTGTTCGACGTGCTCGAGGACGCGCTCGCGCCATTGGGGTTCACCTGCCACCGTTGGGTGATGGGGGAAGCGCCCGACGGCCCCACTGAAAACATGGTAGCCACTCGTGTTCAAGGGCCGGGAACGCATTTCGGCTTTGCCGGCCACCTCGACGTGGTGCCGCCGGGCGACGGCTGGCGGGTCGACCCTTTCGCAGCTGCAATCGAGGACGGCGTCCTCACCGGGCGCGGCGCCGCCGACATGAAGAGCGCCATCGCCGCGTACGTCGCCGCAGTGTCGCGGGCCGGCGATGTGCCGGGCACGCTATCGCTGCTGATCACTGGCGACGAGGAAGGCTATGCAACCTTCGGCACGCCGCGGATCATCGACTGGCTCAATCAGAGAGGTACTTGCCCCGACATGATCTTGATCGGCGAACCGACCTCGGTCGGCCGGCTTGGCGACACGGTCAAGATCGGCCGTCGCGGTTCGGTCAATTTGTGGATCGAAGTGCCCGGGACGCAGGGCCATGTCGCCTACCCCCATTTGGCGGACAACCCGATTGCCCGGCTGGCGCAGATCGTGACCAACCTCCAATCCGTCCATCTCGATGACGGCACGGATGCCTTTCCACCGTCCAATCTCGAATTCACCGGCGTTTCGACGCCGACCCAGGCGAGCAACGTCATTCCCTCGTCAGCCACCGCCCAGCTCAACATTCGCTTCAACAATCTACAGCGCGGCACCGATCTGGTGGCAATGGTCGAGCGGGTAGCGCAGGCGGTCGATCCGCGAGCCAAGGTCACCGCGCGAATCTCGGGCGAGGCTTTTCTAACCCCGCCGGGCCCGCTCTACGACCATATCGTCGCTGCGATCCGCGAGGAAACCGGCATCGAGCCCGAATTATCGACCAGCGGCGGGACCAGCGACGGCCGCTTCCTCATCCAACTGTGCCCGGTGGTCGACTTCGGCCTGCCCAACGGCACCATGCACAAGCTCGACGAATGCGCCGCAGTCGCGGACATCGAGCAATTGTCGCGGATTTACGAACGGGTGCTGGCCAAGGCTTTCGCCTAGGCGAGCGCGGGATCAGGCAACCGACTGGCTCTTGCCTTCGGCGCGATTGTACCAGGCGAGGAATTCATCCTCCATCATCGCCGGCGAATAGACAAAGCCCTGAACGCTGTCGCAGCCCATGGTGCGAAGGATGTCGGCCTGGCTGACCGATTCGACCGCTTCGGCGACAACTTCGCAGCCGACACCCTTGATCAGCTGGATGACCGCCTGGACGACGACGCGCGCCTTTTCGCAGGTTTCGATGTCGGCGATCAGCGTCTGATCGAGCTTGACCCGATCGATCGGCATCGAGCGCAGTCGTGCAATGTTGGAATAGCCAGTGCCGAAGTCGTCGATCGAGATGCATGCACCGGCTTCGCGCAATGCGGCGATCTGTTCGAGGACATTGTCAGCGACGTCCATCGCCGCGCTTTCGGTGAATTCGAGTTCGACCATCGACAACGGAATATCCGCCTGGGCGAAGGTCTCGCTGAGGCGGAGGAGAAAGTCGGGACGATCGATCTGACGCGGGCTGATATTGAACGCCAGCCGCCCGTCGAAACCAAGCTGGCGCCACTCGCCCAACAGCGAGGCGACTTCGCCGATCACCCATTCGCCAATTTCTGCGATCGCGCCGGTTCGTTCGGCAACCGGGATGAAGTGGGCCGGGAGGCGGATTCCCTCGCGCGGGTGGTTCCAACGAAGCAGGGCTTCGACGCCAACGATGCTCCCATCGATCAGACTCATTTGTGGCTGGAAAGCGAGGAGGAATTCGCCGCGCTGGACGGCCTCGGTCAGCGATCGCTCGATATCCAGGTTTTCCTGGTGCTGGGCGGCAAGGTAGGCATCGAACAGGCAATGCTGCCCGCCGCCGCGCGACTTGGCGCTGTACATGGCGATATCGGCGGCGCGCATCAGGGTCTCGACGGTGGTGCCATGATCGGGGGTAACCGCGACGCCGATCGAAGCGCCGATATCCACGCTATGTGCGCGTAGTTCAAACGGCTCGGAAATCGCCAGGACGACGCGACGTGCGATACGCTCAATCTCCTCGACCGAAGAGACCCCCGGCAGGAACAACGTGAATTCGTCGCCGGCCAGACGCGCCAGCAAAGGTCGCCCGGCCCCGCTGTTCCTTGCGAATTCGGCGTTGACGACGACCCGCAGGCGATTGGCGACCATGATCAGCAGCTGATCTCCGCGAGCATGACCAAGACTGTCGTTGACAGTCTTGAAGCGGTCGAGATCGACGAACAGCATGGCGGCAAGATCGCCGGTTCCAACTTCTCCGAGCAGGCGATCGGCCTCGGCGCGGAAGTGGAGGCGGTTGGGGAGCGACGTGACCGGATCGTACATGCCCAGCGCGTGTGCATTTTCAAGCGAGGCGCGCACTTCTGAGAACAAGCTGTCGACCGCGGCCGCAAGCTTGGGGTTATGGCTGCGAACGCTTGCCGGGGCGGGCGAAATGAGGTCGCCATCCTCGACTGCGAGCAAGCGATCGCAAAGCGCATTGAGCGCGCGCGCAGTCTCGCTGTTCGGCCGTTCGGAGGCGATGTAACTGATCAACAGGCAGAAAGTGCCGGCCACCAGCGAGGCAATGATCTTCTCGTTGAGCTCGGTCAGATAGAGCAGGGCCGACAGAGAAAAGACAAAGGACGCGAAGCCCGCCGCGCACGACAGGACCGCATTGCTCAACTTTTGCGCAGTCGGGGAGCGCATTGGCTGTTGTCCAACCCCTTCACGGACCCATTCCGCCTGCGAACGCGATTAAACAGTCCAGGTTAAAAAAGTGTCAGCGGCGGCGCATGATGACATAGACGCTGCCGGCCCCGCCATGGCGGCGATGGGCTCCGCGCACGGCCGCGATGTGCGGCGCATGGCGCGAGTGGGCGAGCCAGTCGCGCAACGCCGCTCGAATACGGCCGCGACCAGTGCGTTCGGGCTCGGCCCGTTCCTTGCCAGTGACCAGCAGCACCACGCGCTCGTGATTGTGCCATGCGCGGTCGAGCAGCCGGTCGACCGCGACCCAAGCGGTGTCGAGGTTCATGCCATGCAGGTCGAGGGTCCGTTCGGGCTCCAGCCCCCCGCTCCGAAACTTCTTCTCCCAACTCGAATCGAGATTGTCGCCAAGCGTTAACGCACGGGTCGATGCGGGCCTCGGTTCGTGGCGAAAAATCCGCGTTACCCGGTTGTTAACGGGCAGTGGCAGCGGCGCGCCCTCCGCCACCGGCTTGATCGGGCGGATTGTCTCGGCGACGCGCTGCCACAGCGCCTGCTCGTCAGGGTCGAGCTTGCGCACGGGCGCCGAGGCCCTTGGGCAGTAGCAGCCACGCCTGGCCACTGGCTGACATCGACCCCGACAGCGCGGCGGCCTCGGCGCCCGCGCCCCAGAAGGTATCGAAGCGGTTGGGCCCCTTGATTGCACCGCCGGTGTCCTGCGCGATCCACAGGCCGTCAGCCTCATCGCGGTCTAGATCGATGAATACCGGTGCACCAAGCGGGACATATTTGGGATCGGCGGCGACGCTGCCGTGGGGAGTGACTGGAATGCCCAAGGCGCCAAGCGGTCCAGGCCCGGTCAATTCCTTGAAAAAGACGTAGGACGGATTGTCGCGCATCAGCGCCGTTCCGCGCTCCGGGTTGGCGGCGATCCAGGCCTTGATCGATTCCATAGTGGCGCCGCCGGGCGGGAGTTCGCCGCGATCGCGAAGCAGGCGGCCGATGGCGACGTAATCGCGCCCGTTCTGGCTGTCATAGCCAAGGCGCATGACGCTTCCGTCGGGAAAGCGCACGCGACCCGATCCCTGGATTTCGAGGAAGAACAATTCGACCGGGTCCCTGGCCCAGGCCAGTTCGAGCCCGCGTCCGCGCAGCACCCCGCCCTCGATCGTCGCGCGGTCGTGGTAGAGCAGGCATTCGCCGCTGACAGGGTCGATGCGGCCCCTGCCCGGCTTGCCGCCGCGCGTGCAACGAACCAGGTCGGCGGGCGTGCGATGGATCGGGACATAGCCTGGCAAGGGCGTTCGCGAACCCTCGATTTCCGGCTCGTAATAGCCGGTTGCGAAGGCGCGACCGTCGCCGATCCTGACCCAATCGAAGCGGTGATAGAAGAAACCTGCCGCATATTGCTGGTCGAGGCTCGCGGCCTCGGCGCAAAGGCTTCGCCAATCGGTGCCGCTGGCGAGGCGCGAAGGATCGCCGCGGCGCATCAACACCGGGCAGCTGATCTTGAACGCGGCCAAGGCGCGACGGGCTTGCTCCGCGCCAATCAGCTTGGGTTGCTCAAGCGTGACGCCGGTGGCCAGCGCATCGGGACCCGACGGGACAATTGGCGGGAGGAGCGGCGGTACTGGTGGCGGGAGGATGACCGGCGCCGGCGCGGGTGGCGGCAATATTGGCCCGACGACCGGTTGGGCGGCGCAGGCGGACAGGACGGCGAAGGCGGCAAGCGCGAAGGCGCGCTGGGCGAGCTTCACTCTTCCTCGTCGGTTTCGATCAGCAGCCAATTGGGGTCGCGCTGCGCGATATCGCGGCGGAAACTCCACAGGTCGCGGGTCTGGACCGCGTCGCTCATCGAGCCAGCCACGACCGTACCCTCCGCATTGCGAGTGACGGCGGCGATGTCGGCCTCGAACCGGACCGTGACGAGCGCAACCTTCTGCTCGACATTGGCTGCGGCGATGACCGCCTGGTCGATCGAGACGAGGCGGTTGTCGAGGACCAGACCATCCTTCGAACGTTGCTCGACCGCGCTTCGGAAGGTCTCGAACACATGGTCGTCGACGTGCAGGCGGATGGCATTGAGGTCGCCCTTCCAAAAGGCCTCGAGGATCATCCGGTAGGCGCCGGTTGCGCCCTCGATGAAATGGGCGACATCGAAGCTATTGTCGGCGGCGAGCAGCGCCCGAACCCCGGGGCCAGCAGTCGGCAGAAACGCCATTCCGGGCGCGTCGACATCGGGCAACGTGGCGCCCGCTGGCTGCGAGGCAGGCGGAACGAAACCCTTGTCGGGCTCGGCCGACTTGAGCACCGGCTGGTGCTGCTCATGGCCAGTGCGCTCGCCAAGCACCGAATAGAGGCGAAGGCCGACGAACACGGCGATGAGGGCGAGGATGACAATGACGGTCAAGGGGATCCGATCCTGTGTTGTTACTCATTACATAGTGCGCTGCGGGCGAAGATTCCAACAACCTCAAACGCACAACGCGGCATTGCGCCTCATTTGCGCGACTGCTAGTCGCTCGCGCGGCACGCCGCTCGATCCAAGCGGCCGTTCTAAATCATATCAAGCGATTGCAAGGACTAGATAAAAATGGCGGAGCAGGAAACAGGGCCGATGACCAATGGGTCGGGTGACACGGGCGCAATGGCCGCCGGCACTGAAACTCAGGTGTCGGTCCTGGCGCAATATGTGAAGGACCTGTCCGTCGAGAATCCCAGCGCTCCGGCGGTGTTCCAGTGGACCGAACAGGCCCAGCTCGACGTCCAGTTCAACATCCAGGTCGACAAGGTCGCCGACGACGTTCACGAAGTCGTGCTCAAGATCGACGTTTCGGCGCGCTCCAGTCTCGGCGTCCACTTCGTCATCGACCTCGCCTATGGCGGGCTGTTCGGACTGCGCAATATCCCCGACGAGGCGCTTGGTCCGTTCCTGCTGATCGAGGCCCCGCGGATCCTGTTCCCGTTTGCCCGCCAGGTGATCGCGGAATCGGTTTCGGGCATGGGCTTCCCGCCGTTGTTGCTCGATCCGGTCGATTTCACCTCCGCCTACATGGCACAGCTCGAGGCGGCCCAGGCCGCTGGCGGAGAAGTGGCTGGAGAAGCAGTCGGCGAAGGCGCGGGCGATGCGGTCCCGGCCGAGTCCGAGAGCGACGCCTGACCCTCGGCGCAGGAGCGCTGGAGCAATGAACCTCCACAAGGCGACCGGCACGATCGGCGGGCTGACGATGGTCAGCCGCATCGCCGGCTTCGCGCGCGAAATGCTGATGAGCCGAGTGATGGGCGCAAGCTGGCAGGCCGACGCCTTTTTCGTCGCTTTCCGGCTACCCAATACCTTTCGCCGCTTGTTCGGCGAGGGCGCCTTCAGCGCCGGATTCGTGCCGCTCTATGCCCAGCGCTTGCATTCGGGCGAGGATGGCGCGGCCAAGGCGAAGCATTTCTCCGAAGAAGTGCTGGCGGTGTTCGTGCCGACTCTGGTTTTGTTCACCATCGCGTTCGAGATTATCATGCCGCTCTTCGTTGCGGCGATCTCCGGCTACACCGGCGAGAAGCTTGGCCTCGCGACTGTTCTCACGCGGATCACCTTTCCATATCTCATCTTGATCAGCTTGGTGTCGCTGTTCTCAGGCATCCTCAACAGCCTGGCACGATTTACTGCCGCTGCATTTGCACCGGCGCTGCTCAACCTCGCCATGCTGGCTGCACTCATTGCGATGCCGCAAGGGGGCGAGATTAGCGCCACTGCGCTCTCGGTCGCTGTGACGATCGGCGGCGTGCTCCAGCTCGGGCTGTTGATGTATGCGTGCAAGCGCGCCGGGATCGTCCTCAAATATAATCGACCCCGCGTCACTCCGGGCGTTCGCCAGTTCGTTCGAGTGGTTATCCCGGCGACGCTCGGTGCCGGCGTCTATCAAATCAGCGCCTTCATCGACACCTTCTTCCTGACGCGCATCGGCACCGGCTCGATGAGTTATTTCAACTATGCCGACCGGCTCAACCAGTTGCCATTGGGGGTGATCGGCGCTGCGCTTGGCACCGCCATCCTGCCGCAGGTCAGCCGCTTCGTCGGCGCCGGCGAGGACGGCAAGGCAGCCAAGGTCCAGGGCCAAGCGGCCGAACTCGCGATGCTGCTGTGCCTGCCCGCCGCGCTGGCGCTGATGGTTGGCGCGGGACCGCTTATTTCGGCGCTGTTCCAGGGTGGCGAATTCACCGCCGAGGACGCGCGCCTGTCCGCGCTTACGCTTTCGATCATCGTCACCGGCCTGCCCGCTTATGTCTTGGTCAAGGTGCTCACCCCCGGCTTCTACTCGCGCCAGGACACGGCCACGCCGGTCAAGACCGCGATTTTCGTGCTGGTCGCCAATATCGTGCTCAATTTCGTCCTGATCCCGCCGTTCGGGATCGGCGGACTTGCCGCCGCGATCGCGATCTGCAGCTGGCTCAACTGCATCATCCTCTATGTCATCCTTCACCGACGCGGCCATTTCCGGATCGAGGGTTGGCTGGCCAATCGCATCGTCCGCCAGCTGATCGCGGCCGGTGCAATGGTTGCCGCGCTCTACGGCATCAAGATGCTCCTCGGCGGCTTCTTCACCGGATCGTTCGGCCATCGCCTGATCGGGGTCGCGGCGCTCGTCGGCGGCGGCATGGCGGTCTATTTCCCGCTCGTCTGGATCCTCGGCGGAACCGACAAGGACGAGCTTCGCGCCTTGGTCTCGCGCCGCGCACGAAAGAAAGTCGTGGAGGATGGCCAGTGAGTGCGATGCGCGTCGTCTCGGGCATCCAGCCCACTGGCAATCTCCACCTTGGCAATCTGCTCGGCGCGATCCTGCGTTGGGTGCGGATGCAGGACGAGGCGCAATGCCTGTTCTTCCTTGCCGACCTGCACAGCCTGAGCGATCATATCGAACCCGACGAGCGCCGTGCGCATCGCCGCGAAATGGCCGCCGCTCTGGTCGCCAGCGGCATCGACCCGACCAAGTCGATCCTGTTCGCGCAATCGGATGTCCCCGCCCATTCCGAGCTGTGCTGGGTGCTCAATGGGACGGCGCGGATGGGCTGGCTCAACCGCATGACGCAGTGGAAGGACAAGGCCGGCAAGAACAAGGAATCGGCCTCGGTCGCGCTGTTCGACTATCCCGTGCTCCAGGCCGCCGATATCCTGCTCTACAAGGCGA
>JBDSEL010000086.1:0-4140 GCA_039920065.1 Sphingomicrobium sp.
TGGTCGATATTGACGTTGGCGGTGGCCGGACGCGCGACCTCGATCGTCTTGGGATCGGTCAGGAACTTGTCCGACAATTTCTTGATCGGCGGCGGCATGGTGGCTGAAAACAACAAGGTTTGGCGGCTTTTGGGCAATTTCGAGCAGATTTCCTCGATATCGGGAATGAAGCCCATGTCGAGCATCCGGTCGGCTTCGTCGATCACCAGCAGGTCGCAGCCGTTGAGGAGGATCTTGCCGCGGCCGAACAGGTCCATCAGCCGGCCCGGCGTGGCGATCAGCACGTCGACGCCCTTTTCGAGCGCCTTGACCTGATCGCCCATCTGCACGCCACCGATCAGCAGGGCCATCGAGAGCTTCTGATATTTGCCGTATTTTTCGAAATTTTCGGCCACTTGCATGGCCAGTTCGCGGGTCGGCTCGAGGATCAGGCTGCGCGGCATGCGCGCGCGGCTGCGGCCGTGGCCGAGCACGTCGATCATCGGCAGCACGAACGCGGCGGTCTTGCCGGTGCCGGTCTGAGCAATGCCGATGATGTCCTTGCCCATCAGCACCGAGGGGATTGCCGCGGTCTGGATCGGGGTCGGGGTGTCGTAGCCGCTATCCCCGATAGCGCGGAGTAATTCGTCGGAGAGGCCGAGGTCGGCAAAGCTCATTCGGTATCATTCCAGATTTTGAGGTTTCGGGGCGTGGCTCCCGCAGCCGCCCCCGTACCGCGCGGGGCTTCGCCGCACGGAGCGAAAATGTCAAGAAAACCTAGCCCTTGGGGCGGGGCTCAAGGCTGCGGAATTTCTCGATCGTGCAGCTTGCGCCCATGCGCGAATGGACCGCATCGCGGTCGGCGCACAGGAATTCGTCCTGCATTTGCAGGTAGAAACCGCCGTAAAAGTCGAGTGCGTCGCAATTGCGGTCGAACTTGGCGCGCACGCGGTTGCGGTCGGCAAGGACGAAATCGACCTGTTCGGGGCTCGACAGGAAAGCGCGGCGGATGGCCGCCGCCGAAATGCATCGCGGGCCTTTGCGCTCGACCCAGGCGATGCGCTGGCGCGGCGGACGCGGCACCACCGGCACTCGCCAGATCACTCCATTGCGAAGTGCCAGGCGGCTCACCGGCTGCTGCATCGCCGCGGGCTGCGCGGCGAGGAAACCGAACAGCATCGGCAAGATGGTGGTGAGGGAATCCAGGGTCATGCAGCGGCGGCCATTGCGACCGGCTAAGCAGCCGCGGCTTGAATGTGCAATGAACTGCAGCGCTTGCGCCGGGCGGATGAGCGCTCGCCCGCTTGCCTAACCCGCGCCCCACGCTTGCCTAACCCGCGCAAGGACAATAGAGGGCGCAATTGCGTTTAGACCTGCCCGGACGCGACCGGGCCAATCTTCCCCAGGAGTGCTCCCGCGATGGCGAAGTCCGCCACTAAAACCGCCCCCAATCCGCCGGCCGGCCTGCCGATGTTCTACAACGCGCTCGAACCGGTGAACCTGCGCGACCACGGCAAGCTCAAAGTCCGCCGGATGCTCAAGATGTCGCAGGTCGGCCGCGCCCATGCGGTGCCGTTGACGGTCGACGAATTCGTCCTTGCCCAGCGCCACTTCCCGATCGTCTTTTCGGTCGGCGACAGCCCGGTTCCGCTGGCGCTGATGGGCCTTAATGACGGCGTCAACGTGTTCATCGACGAGGAAGGCAAGCTCAAGGACCCGTCGATTTACGTGCCTGCCTATATTCGCCGCTATCCGTTTCTGCTGGCCAAGATCAAGCCGGATAGCGACGAGCTGTCGCTGTGCTTCGATCCCAGCGCCGAGGCGGTCGGTGATTTCAAGGACGGCGACGCCCTGTTCGCCGACGATAAGCCGACTGCAGCGACGCAGTCGATCCTCGACTTTTGCGAGCAGTTCGAAAGCGCCGGCCAGCGCACCCAGGCGTTCATGGAGGAACTCAAGGCGTCGGACTTGCTGATGGACGGCGAAGTCTCGATCCAGCCCGACGGCGCCGAGCAACCGTTCGTCTATCGCGGCTTTCGCATGATCGACGAGGAAAAGCTGCGCGGTCTTCGCGGCGACGAACTGCGCAAGATGAACCAGAACGGCATGCTGCCCCTGGCTTATGCGCACCTGTTCTCGCTGACCCAGATGCGCGATCTGTTCAGCCGCCAGTTGGCCGACGGCAAGGCGCCCGGTAATTCGATGCCCGCGCCGGCCCCCGCAACGGCCTGAACTTTCGCTTATTCGGCCGCCGTCGCAAGGCGGCGGTCGCTAAGTGCACGGCCGAGCGAGATGGCCAAATCCTCGATCAAGCGAGCAATTGCGTCGAACCCCGGGCCCGCTGCGGCCGTGCCCGAATCCGAATATAAATCGGCATCGAGATATAGCGCGCGGTCGATCTCAATCTGCAGTGCGTGAACCCCGGCATTGGGCCGGCCATGCCGCTCGACGATATGCCCGCCCGCATAGGGATCGTTGAGTTGGGCTGCGAGCCCGTGTCGCGTCGCCACCTCGAGCGCCGCCGCGCCGAGCCAGCGCGCAGCGCTTTTGCCATAAGCATCGCCGACCACGATCGGCGGCACGGTCGCGGCCGGGGTGGGCATTGAATGAAGATCGAGCAGCAAGGCCGTCCCGAAATCGCTCACGACCTCGGCGAGCAAGCTGGCCAGCGCCTCGTGATAGGGGCGGTGGGCGCTGGCGATGCGCCGGTCGAGCTCGCTCCGGCCGATCGAGCGGCGCCATAGAAAGCCGTCGCTGCGGGTGCGCGCCGGGACCAGGCCGAGCCCGCCGCGAGTGCGTGCGCTCAGCCGCTCGCGCGATGCGCCGACGACGACCGCCGGATCGACTTCCTCGAGCGCGCGGTTGCAGTCGATCGCCGCTCGCGGGGCTCGCGCGACTACCGCGCCGAAGCCGTGTGCCATAGCGCGCCAGGCGAGCCGATCGACCAGCGGGTCCTCGAGCCGCTCGAGCGCCGGCCGGCCGGCGGCGGCAAGCGTGACCAGACCGGCGGGATAGTCGCGGCCGCTGTGCGGCACGGACAGGATCACCGGCAAAGTGCCGCGCGCCGGGCTGATGAGTGGTGGGGCAAGATCGAACACGGTTAATATCTGTGCCAGGCTAGGACGGACAGCAGGCGCACGCAACGCAAAGGCGGTTTCAAAGCTTCTAGTCAAAACGAATGCAACGGAGCATAACGCCGCCATGGCCCGCATCCTTTTAGCCGAAGACGATACGTCGATGCGCGAATATCTGCAGCGTGCGCTGCAGCGCGTCGGCTATGACGTCGCGGCCGTCGGTTGCGGCACCGAGGCAATGCCGCTGCTCGAGGCTGAGCGCTTCGACCTGCTGCTGACCGATATCGTCATGCCCGAGATGGATGGCATCGAACTGGCCCAGAAGGCGAGCGCGATCGACCCCGAAATCCGGGTCATGTTCATCACCGGATTTGCAGCAGTCGCGCTGCAGAGCGGACGCACGGCGCCCGAGGCCAAGCTGCTGTCCAAGCCGTTCCACCTCAAGGACCTGGTGATGGAAGTCGACCGCATCTTCCAGACCGAAGACCAGCACGGGCGGCTCTAGCCGCTCTACGATCCGCTCCCCGCTGTCCTATCGAAGGCAAGTTCCGCCGGACCTGTAGCACGGGCCTAGTAAGCGGCCGGGTTCAGCGAGCTGACCCCGACGGTGACGCTCCAGGCGCTCGCATTCGCCGCCGACACGCCGTGACGATGCAGGTCGTGACGGCGGTTGCCGGTAACGCGCTTGCCTCGCCGTCCGTGCCCGACTAGAGGGCGGCAAGTGGGCGTGTAGCTCAGTGGTAGAGCACTGTGTTGACATCGCAGGGGTCGCAAGTTCAATCCTTGCCACGCCCACCATTTTTTTGAACTGTATCAACAAGTTAACTTTCACAGTGGTCCGACTCTGCAAGTTTGGGGCGGTGTAGTTTCACCATCCTTCTTCGACCAAGCGTCGCTGGACGTGTGTTATTATCTAGCTAGCGCAATTCCGCTCAGGCGGACTATTTTGCGCCCTCACAGGACTGTTCCGACGTGGGACAGGGGTGTTGCGCCCGGTTGTGGGACAGCCACGATCATGGCTGATGCCGGTCATGAACCCGGTCCTCATCGCCCTTTGCATCAGCGCCAGCGCGCACGGCCTCCCGCC
>JBDSEL010000087.1:0-8594 GCA_039920065.1 Sphingomicrobium sp.
ATGAATGACGGGCGGTGCGTCTGATCGACCACCCGGCCCGAAAAGATGATCTCGTAGCACAGCTGGAACCCGACCGGTCCCCACAGGCGGCCAACGTCGATCGTGCGGGGCCCCGGGCCCGAGGCAAAGTCGATGTCGCCGGGGGCGAGCCGGGCGAGGCCGAGCGACGACAGCACCGGCCGCATCGGCAGATACTCGCCGAACGGCACCAGGTGCGACTTGTCGTAGCGGCCAATGATCTTGCCGCCTGGTCCGATCACGAAAACGCTATTGGTGGCGCTGTCGACGCGCGTGCCATCGGCCGAATTGATCGACAGTCCGCCGGTCAGCAAAATGTCTTCGGGGCCAACTACGCTGGCCGCCGCGCGGGCCTGGGCTTCGGCGCTCGCGCTGGCGCCGTCGCGCCGGTCCTGCAGCGGCAGCGTCACCGCCGCCTCAGGCCACAGGATCAGGCGCGGTTCGCCCCCCGGCACGCCGGTCAGGCTGGTCAGCTTGCCCATCGCTTCGGCTTCGGTGCCCGGGCGCCATTTGACGTCCTGGCCGATATTGGGCTGGACCACCTTGATCTGGGTCACCGCGAGTGGGTCGGCGGGTACAGGCGAGGAGGGCAACAGCCACAACAGGATCGTGATCGCGAAAATCACGACCATCGGCAGCCAGCGCCGGTAATATTCGAGCCACACCGCACCGCCGAGCAGGATTACGAGCGCGCCCAGACCATAAGTACCAGTAAGCGGACTGATGCCGATCAGCGGGGTCGGGACAATCGCGGCGGCAACCGGGTTCCACGGAAAACCGGTGAACAAGGTGCCGCGCAACCACTCGCTGATCGCCCAGGTGCCCGCCAGAAGGAGCAGTAGGACGAGCCGGTTTTCGCGGTGAAAGCGCCACGCGATGCCCGAAGCCAGGGCCGGAAACACCGCCAGATAGATCGACACCAGCACCACTGCCACCCAGCCCAACGCCGGTGGCATTGCCGCTTGGAAAGTGAAGGCCGTCGCGATCCAGTTGAGCCCGACTACGAACTGGCCGAAGCCGAACGCCCAGCCGATTGCCAGCGCGTTGCGCAGGCCGCTCGCGCGGTTCAACAATTCGCACAGCAGTGCAAAGGCGACGAAGATCAGCGGCCACCAGCCGACCGGCTCAAACGCGAGGGCGGAGGCGGCGCCGGTCAACAGCGCGAAGAGCACTAGTTTCATGACCGCCATGGCTAGCCGACCGGTGGCGCGAACGAAAGCCTCGACAATCGGCGGGCGATTGGCCAGCTTTGCAGCCATGCCGAACGCGCCCTTCCACCTCGCCTTTCCAGTCCACGACCTCGCTGCCGCGCGCGTCTTTTACGGCGAATTGCTTGGTTGTCCCGAGGGCCGCAGCGCCGACGACTGGATCGACTTCGACCTCTACGGACACCAGATCGTGGCTCACCTAGCGCCCACGACTGCGCGCGACCGGGCAAGCAATGCGGTTGATGGCGAGGACGTGCCGGTGCCGCATTTCGGAGTCGTGCTGGGGATGGCCGAATGGCGCGCCTTGGCCGACCGATTGATCGCCGCGGGCACCGACTTCGTGATTGCGCCGACGGTGCGTTTTGCCGGTCAGGCGGGCGAGCAAGCGACGATGTTTTTCCTCGACCCCTCGGGCAATGCACTCGAATTCAAGGCGTTGGCCAATCCGGCCAATCTGTTCGCCAAGGACTAACCCTCGGCGTCGACCACCAGTACTTCGGGTGCGTGGAGCCTCACACGCAGGATCTTGCGGGCGTCGGCGGCGACGCATTCGATCCGCCAGCCGCTGTTGTGAACCACCGCCTGGCCCGGCTGCAGGATCCGCCCGGCAAGCACGAACGCGAGGCCGCCGACCGTATCGACCTCGTCATCCTCGTCCACCAGTCGCGCATCGACCGCCTCGCGAAGTTCCTCGAGCTCGAGCCGCGCGTCCGCTTCCCACAGGCCGTCGTCGAGCATGGTCAGCAGCTTGTCGACTTCCTCGTCATGCTCATCCTCTATTTCGCCGACGATTTCCTCGACCACGTCCTCAATCGTCACCAGCCCTTCGGTCCCGCCGAATTCGTCGACGACGATCGCCAAGTGGATGCGCTGGCTGCGCATCCGCGCCAGCAATTCGATGACGCCCATGCTTTCGGGCACGAACAAGGGATGGCGCATCAACACCTCGAGCGAGCGGTCCCGCTCGGTGTCGACATTGGCGATGAAGACGTCTTTGATATGAACCATGCCGACAACCTCATCGAGGCCGTCGCCATAGACTGGAAGGCGGCTGTGGCCGGCGTCGGCAAAGGCTTTGACCAAATCCTCGAAACTGATTGTGTTGGGCACCGCGATGATCTCGCCGCGCGTGACGCAGATGTCGCCTGCGGTATGGTCGCCGAAATCGAGCAAATTGCGCAACATTTGCCGCTCGGTCGGGGTGAGGTCCCCGGCCACGGGCTTGTTGTCCTCGGCATCCTCGATCGCTTCCTCGATCTGGTTGCGAAGGGTGGCCTCGGCCTCGTCGCCGAAAATGAGGTGGCGGATGCCGCGCCACATGCGCGAACCGGAGTTGTCGGGATTGCTGGCCATCAGTGTTCGCCCTGATAGGGATCGGCGATCCCGAGCCGCGCCAACGCGCGCACCTCGCGCGCTTCCATGTCGGCCGCGCCGCGATCATCCAGATGGTCATAACCGAGCAGGTGGAGCGTGCCGTGAACGATAAGGTGCGCGGCATGGTCGTCGAGCGCAACGCCTTTTTCGGCGGCTTCGGCGGCGCACACTCCGCGCGCAAGAACGATGTCGCCGAGCATCAATTCGGGACCCGGGGCGGCCGCGCTTTGCAGCTCATCGGCCTCGGCCAGCGGAAAAGACAGGACGTTGGTCGCCTTGTTCTTGCCGCGCCATTGGCTGTTGAGCGCGCGCACCACCTCGTCGCCGGTCAGGCGGACGGACAGTTCGACTGGTCGGGGCAGGCTAGCCAGTTGCGGAAAGGCGCTTTCGGCGATGGCGGCTTCGGCGGCGCGGCGGACCAGCGGCTCCCACGCGCCGTTACTACTGTCCCAGTCCCCGTCGCTGTCGAGCGCGATGTCGAGTGTCACTGGCCGGGGCCTTCATAGGCCTCGACGATGCGCCCGACGAGCGGGTGGCGCACGACATCGGCGGAGGTAAAGCGAACCGTTGCGATGTTCTTGATCCCCTCCAGCTTGTCGACCGCGTCGGCGAGGCCCGATTTAACCCCGCTTGGCAAATCGACCTGATTGGGATCGCCGCAAATGACCATCCGGCTGCGCATGCCGAAGCGGGTCAGGAACATCTTCATCTGCGCCGGGGTCGTGTTCTGCGCTTCGTCGAGGATGATCACCGCATCATCGAGCGTTCGGCCGCGCATGAACGCGATCGGCGCAATCTCGATCTCGCCCGAGGTGATGCGCCGCTCGACCTGCTCGTTGGGCAGCATGTCATAAAGCGCGTCATACAGCGGCCGAAGGTAGGGATCGACCTTCTCCTTCATGTCGCCGGGCAGGAAGCCAAGCCGCTCGCCAGCCTCGACCGCGGGGCGCGACAAGATCAGCCGCTCGACCGTTCCGGCGATCAATTGCGAGACCGCCTGGGCCACGGCCAGATAAGTCTTGCCGGTGCCCGCCGGGCCCAGCGCGAAGATCATCTCGTCCCGCCCCAGCGCTTCCATATATTGGGTCTGGACGGCGGAGCGGGGGACGATCGTTTTCTTGCGCGTGCGGATCATGACCTGCGGCGCATTGGCGACTTCGGGGGTGATGATCCCGTCCAGGCTGGGCTGCTGGGCCATCCCGAGCACCGCCTCGACCGCCTCGGCATCGACGTCCTGGCCCTTGTCGAGCCGGTCGTAGAGGCCGAGCAGGACGTCACGGGCGCGGGCCGCGCCTTCGGGCGCGCCATGAATCAACACCTTCGTACCGCGGGCCGAGATGTGGACCCCCAGCGCATTTTCGATGGCGATGAGATTGCGGTCGTAATCGCCGAACAGCGGGCCAACCAGATAGGGCTGGTCGAATTCCAGCTCGAGCCGGGCATCGTCGGCGACGGCATGGAGGCCGGGCTTGCGGGCCATCAGGCGAATTCCTCCACCTTGAGGGCGGCACCAAGACTATTGGGTCCGGCCTCGAGAATATGGACGTCGAGCATGTCGCCAATCGCGGCGTCGCTGGGCAAATAGACCGACTGGAGCCACGGCGACTTGCCGATCATCTGGCCGGGATGGCGGCCTTTGCGGTCGATCAGGATCCTCATGTCGCAACCGATCTTGGAAGCGTTGAAGGCGGTGCTGTGGGCGGCGATTCGTGCCTGCAGGCGCTGGAGCCTGTCGTCCATCACATCCCGATCGATTTGTCCCTCCATGGTGGCCGCCGGAGTGCCCGGACGGGCGCTGTATTTGAATGAATAGGCCGAAGCGTAACCGACCGCATCGACGATGGCGAGCGTGTCCTCAAAATCTTTTTCGTCCTCGCCGGGAAAGCCCACGATGAAGTCCCCGCTCACCGCGATATCGGGCCGCACGGCTTTCATCCGAGCGATGATCGCAAGATAGCTCTCGACACTGTGGCTGCGGTTCATGGCCTTGAGGATGCGGTTGCTGCCCGACTGCACGGGCAAGTGCAGATAGGGCATCAGCTTGCCGACATCGCCATGGGCAGCGATCAAGTCGTCGCCCATGTCATTGGGGTGGCTGGTGGTATAGCGGATCCGCTCCAGCCCATCGATCCGGTCAAGCTCGCGCGCCAAATCGGCAAAGCTCTTGCCGTCGGCGCTCCACGCATTGACGTTCTGGCCGAGCAGGGTGAGTTCGCGCGCGCCCGCCGCAACCAGCGACCGGGCCTCGGCGACGATGTCGTCCCACGGCCGGCTGATCTCCGCACCGCGCGTGTAAGGGACCACGCAATAGGTGCAGAATTTGTCGCAGCCTTCCTGGACCGTCAGGAACGCACTCGGCCCCGATTTGCGGCGCGCGGGCATGGCGGCGAATTTAGAGATGGCCGGCATGTCGGTATCGACCGGGCGGCCGCCGCGCCCAACCTGGGCGATCATTTCGGGCAGGCGGTGATAGGCCTGCGGGCCGACTACCAGGTCGATCATCGGCGCGCGCCGGCGCGCTTCGGCGCCTTCGGCCTGGGCGACGCAGCCGGCCAGCGCGATGATCGGTTTGCTGCCATCCTCGCGGCGCAGGCGGCCGACATCCGAATAGGCCTTTTGCGCGGCTTTCTCGCGAATGTGGCAGGTGTTGAGGACGACCAGATCGGCATCGTCCTTGGCATCCGCCTCGACCATGCCTTCGGCGCCTAGCAACTCGGCCATGCGCTCACCGTCATAGACGTTCATCTGACAGCCGAAGCTTTTGATTTTGAAGGTCTTGGGGGTCATTTGCCCGCGCCTATAGGGGAGGGCGACGCATCCGCAAAGCCGAGTGCGTCGGTGATTGCGGCGCGGGCCCGGGCGGCGATGACCTTGCGCCCGCCATCATCGGACAAGGGCTCAAGCAGGCGGATATGGATATCGACCGGTTGCCAGCGCCCAAGCACCCGCCGGGCATTGGTCAGTGCCGGTTCGCCAAACCAGGCGATTGCCGAAGCGTCCGGTCCGTAATCGAGCGCAACCGGACGGATTTCGACATCCTTGCCGGCATAAGTCGCGGCTTCGACCAGGGTCGAGCGGAACGGGAGCAGAGCATCGCCCGGGCCGACCGTTCCTTCGGGAAACAGCGCCACCGCTTGCTCGCTCTCCAGCGCCGTGGCGATGGCAACGGCCTGGGCCTTGCTGTCGCGGCGATCCTCGCGACGGACGTAGATCGTTCGGTTTTGATCGGCCAGCCAGTGGACGAAACCGGGGCCGAGCTGGTCCTTGCTGACGAACACCGTCCCGGTCGCCCCGCCCAGCGCGAGAATATCGAGCCAGCTGACGTGATTGGCGATCAACAGGCTGTGCGGCCGAAGCGGAGCGCCGCTGACGCGCACCTGAGCACCGATCAGGTCGGCGGCGACCGCCAGAAACCGCCGCGGCCAGTCCGAGCGGCCGGTCATGCCTTTGGTCAGCAGATGGAGCGGCGCGGCGATCATTAGCCAGGCGAGCAGCGCGGCGACCCGCATGCCAACCAGGATCAGTGATCCGCGCGGCCCCCGATCAGCGTTCGCGATCGAGTGCCACTCCGTACAATTCCATGCGGTGATCGACGAGGCGAAAACCAAGCTTCTCGGCGATGCGTTTTTGGAGCAGCTCCAATTCCTCGTCCATGAACTCGATGACCTTACCGGTCTCGACGTCGATCAAATGGTCGTGGTGATGATCGCTGACGGCTTCATAGCGGCTGCGGCCGTCGCCGAATTCGTGTCGCTCGAGGATTCCGGCTTCTTCGAACAGCCGGACGGTGCGGTAAACGGTGGCGATCGAGATATTGGCATCGACTGCGACGGCGCGCTGGTGAAGCGTTTCGACGTCGGGATGGTCCTCACTGTCGCCAAGCACCCGCGCAATGGTCTTGCGCTGCTCGGTAATCCTCAGGCCCTTGTCAGCGCAGAGCTGCTCGATGTCGATCGTACGTTGCATCAGCAAGCGATAGTGACCCGGGCCCCCGAGTGCAACGAGAGCGGCGCGATCGGGCCAAGGTCGCTTAGCGCGCGCGCCGTCACTGTGTCACGGTGGCGAGGCTCTTCGATTCAGTCACCAGGCCTTCGAGCGGCACGTCGAGCGTGTAGACGAAGCCGCTTGGCTGATAGTCGAGTTCGACCTTGCCCTTCAGCTGCTGCCCAAGCGAGGTCATCATCCGGGTCCCGAAGCTGCGGCGAGTCGGAACGCGCACGACCGGCCCGCCCGACTCGGTCCAGGTCAGAACAAGCCGTTCCCCGGTCGCTTGCCAGGAAATGCGCACTTCGCCGCCGGGAATGGACAAGGCCCCGAACTTGGTGGTGTTGGTGCAAAGCTCGTTCAGGGTCATTGCAAAGGCTATCACCGAGCTCGCCCCGATGCGGATGTTCTCGCCCGAAATGATGAACCGGTCGCTGCCCTGGTCGAACGGCTCGATGGCGTTGCGGATGGTGCTGGTAATCGTTGCATTCTCCCAGCTCACCCGGGTCAGCAGATCGTGGGCGCGCGCCAGAGCGGCGAAGCGTCCGTCGATGGCGGCGCTGGCGTGAGCCATGCTCGGCGCAGTGCGCAGGCTTTGGTGGGTGATCGCGCCAACCGTCGCCAACATGTTCTTGATGCGGTGGTGGAGCTCGGCGTGGATCAAATGCTGCAGCTTTTCGGCGGCGTCGCGTTCTTCGGCTTCGATGCCCGACTGGACCAGCAACGCCTTGGCATCGATCCCGGCCTGCTCCAGGGCCAGCTTGAGACTGTCGTTTTCGGTCGTCAGCGCATCCTGAAACGGCTGATTGTCGTCGATGATCTGCTGCTGCTGCTCGGTATCTGAAACGGTTTTCAAGAGCAGCGCCTGGGCATCGATCCCTGCCTGCTGAAGCTGGTAGCGGAGCTCGTTATTCTCCTTGATCAGCGGATCCGGGCCAGAAGCCAAGGACGGCAGGATCGTAAACGAGCCATCGCCGATCATCGCTTGAAGCTCCTCCACCATCTGCTGGACTTCCAGCGGTTTGGGGAAAAATTTGCTGTCGTCCGGCTTATCGGCGTCGGTCACCGCAATCTGCCCCGAAACCAGCACGATCTTGATATGCGGCCAGCGCGTGTGCGCGGCATGGGCAAGTTTCAGACCGTCCATACTTCCCGGCATCTGAATGTCGGTGAACAACAGCGAAATATCGTCGCGCGATTCAAGGATTTTGATGGCTTCGTCAGCGCTCACTGCCTCGATGGGCTCGAAGCCGGCGTCCTCGACGATATCGACCGCGCGCATCCGCAGCACCATTTCATCTTCGACGACCAACACGATGGGTTTGGAGTCCGGTTTGGTCATGGTCAATTCCTCTGCGGTGCCGATTGAACCGCCGCGGTTCGCGGCCAGTGCCCCTAAATCGGCGTCTCACAGGCACGACCGGGCGCGTTCGAGCATCGCGTCTACAGCAATCCGGCGGCGAAGTCGCAATGTGAATGCGCAGCGCGAATCCGCACCCCGAAACAGGGGCGGCGCGGGAATGAATCCCCGCGCCGCCATTATTGCCGTCGCTTATTTCTTCGCTTTGCGTCCGCCCTTGCGGCCTTTTGTGCCGAGGCCGATCGCCTTGGCCAGCGTGCGTCGCTGTTCGGCATAATTGGGGGCGACCATAGGATAATCGGCGGCCAGGCCCCATTTGCTGCGATAGTCGGCGGGGGTCATGCCAAAATGGGTCATCAAATGCCGCTTGAGCATCTTGAGCTTCTTCCCGTCCTCGAGGCAGACGATATAGTCGGGCTTGATCGACGAGCGGATTGAAACCGCCGGTTCGAGCTTCGCGGCAGGCGCGGCGGAAGAACCGGAAATCCCGGTCAGCGCGCTGTGAACGTTCTGGATCAGCACCGGCAAGTCGTTGACGGCAACGCTGTTGTTGCTGACATGGGCCGCGACAATATCGGCGGTAAGCGCCAGCAGCATGTCATCGGCAGCCTGGGTATCGTCCATTTGAAAATCCTTATGATCCGAGCAAA
>JBDSEL010000088.1:0-9367 GCA_039920065.1 Sphingomicrobium sp.
AATTGCGGCCGGGCCGGATGAGATTGAGCTCGTCACCCCCTCGGGGCCCCATTTCCGATTCCCACAGTCGCTGGTCCGGCGCGAAGGCCAGGCCCAGTAGATTGCGGTGGCCGATCGACCAGAATTGTGCCGCGATCCCGCCTTGCGACGCCCACGGATTGCCCGGAGCGGGCTGCCCGTCCTTGGTCAGCCGCAAAACCTTGCCAAGGTTGCCGCCCATGTCTTGCGCGGGGTCGAATTGCTGGCGCTCGCCGGAAGTCAGATAGAGCATCCCATCGGGGCCGAAGGCGATGCGGTGCGAGAAATGGCCGTCGCCCTCGACCTTCGGGTCCTGCCGCCAGATGACCTTGAAGCCGGCAAGGACAGGTGCGCCGTCGATCCGTTCGAGCGTTCCATAACCGACCACCGCACCGCTGGTCCCGTCGGCGCCAGGTTCGACATAGCTTAAATAGACGCGGCGATTTCCGGCGAAATCGGGGTCGGCAACGACATCGCCAAGCCCACCCTGTCCCGCCACCAGCACCTCCGGAACACCGCCCACCGCCTTCTTCGTGCCGGCATCGACATCGACCAGCCACAATCGCCCGTCGCGTTCGCTCAGCAAGGCGGCATGAAGCAGCGGAAGCCCGCTGCCGGGCAGGAAGTCCATTGCCCAAGGGGTTTCGAAACCGGCGACGGTCCTAAGGTCGAAGGGTGCGCTGCTCGAGACAGCAGCTTTCGGCGCGGCGGCCGAACAGGCGCTCGACAACAGGCAGATTGCCGCTTGCATTAGTCGCGAGGTGGTCCACATTGGTTTCTCTTCCGAACTCATTTCGGCAATCCGTCCTCGCATCGCCGCAAGGGAGGTCGCTCGTGCTTCCTGCTCAATTACTCTCGCTTTCTACTGCGGTTCCGCCTTTTGCGGTGACCCAGGCCGAAGCCAAGACTATTGGCCGCCGAGCGTTTCGCCGCAAGCGCGTGTTCGAGCGGCTCGAAACCGTGTTCGACAATGCCGGGATCAGCCGCCGCGATCTGGTCGCGCCACTGGAATGGTATGAGCAGGCGCATGGCTGGGCCGAGCGCAACCGCGTCTATCTCGAAGCCGCCGAGGACTTGTTCGAGCGCTCGGCACTGCTGGCGATCGAACGCGCCGGTTTGCGGCCCGATGATATCGACGGGGTCGTCACGGTCTCTACCACTGGCATCGCCACGCCGAGCCTGGAGGCGCGGGTCGGGCCCCGTATTGGCCTGCGCGGAAATATCCGCCGCGTTCCGGTGTTCGGGCTGGGCTGCGCGGGCGGGGTCAGCGGCCTCGCCACCGCCGCGCGGCTGGCGGTGTCGGAGCCCGGGACCAATTGGCTGTTCGTCGCGATCGAGACCTGTTCGATCTCGATCCGGCTCGACAGCGACGACCCGGCGGCAATCATCGCCACCGCCTTGTTCGGCGATGGCGCCGCCGCCGCCGTGGTTCGCGCCGGTGATGGCGGAGGGCTCGCAACCATCGCCAAAGCGGGCGAGAAATTATGGCCCGACACGCTCGGCATCATGGGCTGGCGGGTCGAGGATGCGGGACTGGGCGTGGTGTTCGACCGCGCCATCCCGCCGTTCGTTGAAACACAGCTGGCCGCCGCGGTGGACGAGATGTGCCGCGATATGCAGGTCGCGCGCGCCGACATCGACCGTTTTTGCTGCCACCCTGGCGGAGTTAAAGTGATCGACGCGATCGAGAGCGCGCTCGATCTGCCTCAGGGGCAGCTCAACTGCGAGCGCGAGGTGCTTAACGACCACGGCAACATGAGTTCTCCGACCGTGCTGTTCGTGCTCGACCGGATGCTCAAGCAGGGCCTGCCCAAGCGCGTTTTGATGACCGCCTTCGGCCCCGGCTTCACTTGCTCGGGGGCGCTGCTCGAGGCGGCATGACGCTCGGCATTCTCATCCTGATTGCAGTGACGATCGAGCGCTCCGCGGAATTGCCATGGTCGCTTGCCAATGAGCGTCGGCTGAAGGCCGTGGGCGGTCATGAGGTCGCGGCGGGTCATTATCCAGCGATCGTTGCCGTTCACGTCGCCTGGCTGGCGGCGTTGTGGTGGTGGGCGCCGGGCCAGCCGGTGAACATGGTGCTGCTCGCGGCGTATGGCGCGGTCCAGGTCTTGCGGGGCTGGACGCTCGTCACCTTGGGCCGGCGGTGGACGACGCGGATCTTTGTCGTGCCGGGCGAGACACTGGTCGCGCGCGGCCCCTATCGCTTCTTCGACCATCCCAATTATGTCGTGGTTGTCGCCGAAATCTCGCTGCTCCCCCTGGTGTTCGGTCTGTGGCCGCTGGCGGTCGTCTTCACCCTGCTCAACGCGGCCGTCCTGTGGGTCCGTATCCGCGCCGAGAATCGGGCTTTAGGGCGCTCCTGAGACTCTCCTTGCGGCTGGCGCGCGACCGGCCTATATCGACCTTCTCTCCTCGACATCGCTAGATGCCTGAGGCTGGGACCAGGCGGTCCCGGTCAGAGAAACTTTTTGGTTTAACCGCAAGGCCGTGACTTGAGCGATATCACCAAATTGATGCAATTAATCGAGCCCGAGGCGCAGGCCTTGGGCCTCGATCTGGTGCGCGTGGCGATGATCGGCGGGACCAGCGATCCAACGCTGCAGGTGATGGCCGAACGGCCCGACACGCGCCAGCTCGGCATTGCAGATTGCGAGGCCTTGTCGCGCCGCCTGTCGGAGAAGTTCGACGCGCTCGAGGAGGCCGGCAACGACCCGATCGAGGGCGGCTACCGGCTCGAAGTCAGCTCGCCAGGGATCGACCGGCCGCTGACCCGGCTCAAGGATTACAGCGACTGGTTGGGCCACGAAGCGCGAGTCAAGCTGGCCGAGCCGACCGACGGTGCCAAGCAGATTTCGGGCGATATCGCCGGAGTCGAGGGCGAGATCGTCACCATTTCGACACCCAAGGGGGCCAAGACCGTCGCCTTTTCCAACATCGCGTCGGCCAAGCTGCTCTTGACCGACAAGCTCATCAACGCCACCGCGCCGCTCAGCACCGACGGCGCCGACCATTTCGAAGAAAGCCTAGAGGACTAGACCATGGCCAGCGAAGCCCCCACCACTGCCCCGCCGAGCGCCAACAAGGCCGAGTTGCTCGCTATCGCCGACGCCGTCGCGCGCGAAAAGCTGATCGACAAGGCAATCGTCATCGAAGCGATGGAAGACGCCATCCAGCGCGCCGCTCGCTCTCGCTACGGTGCTGAAAACGACATCCGCGCCAAGCTCGACGGGACCACCGGCGACTTGCGCTTGTGGCGGGTCCTCGAAGTGGTCGAGGAGCCCGAGGATCATTTCAAGCAGGTTGACCTGAAGGGTGCGCAGAAGCTCAAGAGCGATGCCGCGCTGGGCGACTTCATCGTCGACCCGCTACCGCCGATCGAATTCGGCCGCATCGCCGCCCAGGCCGCCAAGCAGGTCATCTTCCAGAAGGTCCGCGATGCCGAGCGCGAGCGCCAGTATGAAGAGTTCAAGGACCGCGCCAACGAAGTCATCACTGGCGTCGTCAAGCGGGTCGAGTTTGGCCATGTCGTGGTCGATCTTGGCCGCGCCGAGGGCGTCATCCGCCGCGACGCGCAGATCCCGCGCGAAATGGTCCGCGTCGGGGATCGCATCCGCAGCCTGATCCTGCGCGTCGCCCGCGAAGCCCGCGGCCCGCAGATCTTCCTCAGCCGCGCGCATCCCGACTTCATGAAAAAGCTGTTCGCGCAGGAAGTGCCCGAGATTTACGACGGCATGATCGAGATCAAGGCCGCAGCCCGCGACCCCGGCAGCCGCGCCAAGATCGGCGTCATCAGCCACGACAGCTCGATCGATCCGGTCGGCGCCTGCGTCGGCATGAAGGGCAGCCGGGTCCAAGCGGTCGTCCAGGAATTGCAGGGCGAGAAGATCGACATCATCCCGTGGTCGGAAGACCTCGCCACCTTCGTCGTCAACGCGCTTCAGCCGGCAACCGTCAGCCGAGTCGTGATCGACGAAGAGGAAAGCCGCATCGAAGTCGTGGTTCCCGACGATCAGCTGAGCCTGGCGATCGGTCGCCGCGGCCAAAACGTGCGCCTGGCGAGCCAATTGACCGCGTCGCAGATCGACATTCTGACCGAGGCCGACGCAAGCGAGAAACGCCAGCGCGAATTCGTCGAGCGGTCGGAGATGTTCCAGAACGAACTCGACGTCGACGAGACTCTGTCGCAGCTGCTCGTCGCCGAGGGCTTTTCGAGCCTTGAGGAAGTCGCCTACGTCCAGGTCGATGAAATCGCCTCGATCGAGGGCCTCGACGAGGATATCGCCGCCGAACTCCAGAACCGTGCCACCGAAGCCCTCGAACGCCGCGAAGCCGCGTCGCGCGAAGAACGTCGCGGAATCGGTGTCGAGGACGCGCTGGCCGAACTGCCGCACCTCAACGAGGCGATGCTGGTGACATTGGGCAAGGCGGGCATCAAGACGCTCGACGATCTCGCCGACCTCGCCACCGACGAACTCATCCAGAAGCGCCGCCAGGAGCCGCGCCGCCGGGCCGAAAATGCCCCCACCCGCGCCGAAGACAAGGGCGGCGTGCTGGCCGATTACAGCCTCACTGAAGAGCAGGGCAACGAGATCATCATGGCCGCTCGCGCGCACTGGTTCGAAGACGAAGTCGCGCCTGAGCAAACCACGGAGGCCGCCGATGCGGACTCCCCACAATGAGGCCGTAGCCGCCGACAACGCTGACGAGCGCGCGGGTCCGGAACGGACCTGCGTCCTCACCCGTATACCCGGCAGCCGCGACCAGCTGATCCGGCTCGCATTGTCGCCCGACGGCGATGTCGCCCCCGATATTCGCGCCAAGGCGCCTGGCCGCGGTGCCTGGATCGGGGTCGGCCGCACCGCGCTCGACGAGGCCAATGGCAAGGGAAAGTTGAAGGCCGCTCTGCAGCGCGCGTTCAAGCTTCAAGGCGTGACCGTGCCGGCAGACCTTGGCGAGCGCACCGAGGGTGCGCTGCGCCAGGCGCTGCTCGACCGCCTCGGCATGGAGGCGCGCGCCGGCAATGTCGTGACCGGTGCCGAGCGCATCAACGAAGCCGCCCGCACCGGCAAGATTGCGATGCTGATCCATGCCGGTGACGCTGGCGAGGACGGCTGCAGGCGCCTCGATCAGGCGTGGCGGGTCGGCGGCGGTCCTCCGCAGGGGGTGATTTTCCCAGAGGGCCGCACTATGTTGTCGATGGCGTTGGGCCGCGAGAATGTGGTACATCTCGCCCTGACCGATCCCGCTGCCGCGACGCGTGTTGGACACGCGCTCTCGCGCTGGCGCGCTTTTTGTGACCCTGACCGTGGTCCTGATGGTGGCATGCCAGCCGCCATGACGACCCACTCGACCGCCAAGCCGACGCCCTCGTCGGCGTCGGTGCAAGACATTGATGATGTGAAGGAAGAAAATGGCTGATACGCCCGATAAACCGAAGCTCGGCACCCGCCCGCCACTGGGCCTGAAGCGCACTGTCGAGACCGGCAAGGTCAAGCAGAGCTTCAGCCATGGCCGCTCGAACACGGTGGTGGTCGAGGTCAAGAAGCGGCGCATTCTCGGCCGTCCGGGCGAAGCTCCGCCGCCGCCGGTCGAAGCGCCCGCGCCCGAAGCCGTCGCGCCGGCGCCCGCGCCCGCGCCCCAGCCAGCCGCCCCGGCTGCCTCCGCGCCGCGCCGGCTGAGCGAGGGCGAGCAAATTGCCCAGCGCCGCATCGAAATGGAGCGGATGCAGCGCGAGGCTGAGGAAGATCGCTTGCGCGTTTCACAGGAA
This sequence comes from Sphingomicrobium sp., assembly GCA_039920065.1. Classification (GTDB taxonomy): domain Bacteria; phylum Pseudomonadota; class Alphaproteobacteria; order Sphingomonadales; family Sphingomonadaceae; genus Sphingomicrobium. The sequence goes on from JBDSEL010000088.1 coordinate 5,789, forward strand.
GCCCGCCAGCGCGAGGATCGCGAAGCCAAGGAAATGAGCGCCGAGGAGCGCCGCCGGACCGAGGATAATCGCAAAGCCGAGGAAGAAGCCGAGCAGCGCACTGTCGAGGACGCCGCCGCAGCCCAGGCCGCCGCCGATGCACCGGCCGCAGCACCGAAGGCCCCAGCCGCCGAGGAGGAGCGCGCTCATCGGCGTCCCACCGGCGGTCATTCGCCCGCGCCCAAGCGCCACGAACCTGCTCGCGCAACCCCGGGCCGCGGCCGCGATGACCATCGCCAGCGCGGCAAGCTGACGGTTACGCGCGCGCTGTCGGGCGAAGACGACAATCGTGCCCGCAGCCTCGCCGCGTTGAAGCGCGCCCGCGAAAAGGAAAAGCGCCACCACGCGGAATCGGGTCCCGCGCAAAAGCAGGTCCGCGATGTCGACGTGCCCGAAGCGATCACGGTCCAGGAATTGGCCAAGCGCATGGGTGAACGCGGTTCGGACCTGGTCAAAGCTTTGTTCAAGATGGGCACTCCGGTCACGATGACCGATACGATCGACCAGGACACGGCCGAGTTGCTGATCGAAGAATTCGGCCACCGCATCAATCGCGTCAGCGACAGCGATATCGACATCGATACCGCAGCCGATGTCGATGCCGAAGAGACGCTCCAGCCGCGCTCGCCGGTGGTCACCATCATGGGCCACGTCGATCACGGCAAGACCAGCCTGCTCGACGCCATTCGCGGTGCCAACGTCCAGTCGGGTGAAGCCGGCGGGATCACCCAGCACATCGGCGCTTATCAAGTCGCGGTGCAGGGCAATGACAAGGCCAAGGGCAAGGGCAAGGAAGCCGCCAAGGTCACCTTCCTCGACACGCCGGGTCACGAAGCCTTCTCCGACATGCGTGCGCGCGGTGCCAACATCACCGACATCGTCGTGCTGGTGGTCGCCGCCGACGACGGCCTCAAGCCGCAGACGGTCGAGGCGATCAAGCATACCAAGGCTGCGGGCGTGCCGATGATCGTCGCGATCAACAAGATCGATAAACCCGACTCCAAGCCGCAAAAGGTGCGCGAAGAGCTGCTGCAGTACGAAATCATCGTCGAGGACATGGGCGGCGAGGTCCAGGACGTCGAAGTCTCGGCGCTCAAGAAGACCAACCTCGAAGGCCTTCTGGCGGCGATTAACGTCCAGGCTGAAATCCTCGAGCTCAAGGCCAATCCCGACCGTCCGGCCGAAGGCACGGTGGTCGAGGCCAAGCTCGACAAGGGCCGCGGTCCGGTGGCCACGGTGCTGGTCCAGCGCGGCACGCTCAAGGTCGGCGACGTGATCGTCGTCGGCGCGGTCAGCGGCAAGGTCCGCGCGATGCTCGACGACCATGGCAAGCCGGTGAAGACCGCCGGCCCGTCGGTTCCGGTCGAAGTGCTCGGCCTGGGCGCGGTGCCCTCCGCTGGCGATCCGCTGACGGTGGTCGAAAACGAGGCCCGTGCCCGCGAAGTCGCGACCTATCGCCAAGGCGTGCTCGACAAGAAGCGCACCACCACCGCCCCGGTCACGCTGGAGAATATGTTCGCCAGCAAGTCCTCGACGACGATCGAATTCCCGATCGTCATCAGGGCCGACGTCCAGGGCTCGGCCGAAGCGATCGTCAGCGCGGTCAACAAGATCTCGACCGACGAAATCCGCGTCCGGGTGCTCAATGCGGGCGTCGGTGCGATCACCGAAAGCGATGTCACGCTGGCCAATTCGACCGGCGCGCCGATCATCGGTTTCAACGTTCGCCCCAATGCCAAGGCGCGCGAAGTCGCCAACCGCACCAAGGTCGAATTCCGCTATTACGACGTCATTTATCACCTGACCGACTGGGTCCGTCAGGCAATGGCGGGCGAGCTTGGTCCGGAGATCATCGAAACTGTCGTCGGCCGTGCCCGGGTCCAGGAAGTGTTCCCGGCGGGCAAGAAGGACAAGGCCGCTGGTCTGCTCGTTCTTGAAGGCAATATCCGCAAGGGTCTCAACGCTCGCCTCACCCGCGAGGATGTGATCGTATCCAAGACCACGATCGCCTCGCTGCGCCGGTTCAAGGACGATGTCTCTGACGTCACCTCCGGCCTCGAGTGCGGCGTCGTCCTGGCCGATACCAACGACATCAAGGCGGGCGACAACCTCGAAGTGTTCGAGGTCGAGGAACGCGCCCGGACGCTCTAGGCAATGCGCAAGATCGAAACCGCCGAAGGGCGCAGCGTACGACTGCTTCGCGTGGGCGAGCAGGTTCGCCACGTGCTGAGCGAATTGCTCAGCCGCGGTGATGTGCACGACAACACGCTAACCAGCCATTTGGTGAGCATCACCGAAGTGCGTATGTCGCCCGACCTGCGCCATGCGACGGTGTTCGTGAAACCCTTGCTCGGCGCCAACGAGGAAGCGGTCCTGAAGGCGCTTCGAACCAACACCGCTTTCCTCCAGCGCGAAGTCGCCGGCCGGGTTCGGACCAAATTTGCGGCCAAGCTCAAATTCCTTGCCGACGAGAGCTTCGATGAGGGCGACCATATTGACCGGCTGTTGCGCAGCGATCATGTCGCCCGCGACCTTAAAGATGGCGATCCGACCGACCCGGGCGAATGATCGACTGCCTGTCCCCACCGATGGCCGGCGAGGGATGCCGGGCACGATTGTTCGACGACGACCTGCGCGACGAGCTCCGCGCCGCCTGCGCCGAAGACCGCGCCATCTGGTCGATCTTTTCGCTCAACTTCGGCCCACCCGATTTTGACGCGACCATCGACCGGCTCGCAGGTGCGCCCGCCAACCTTACGTTTGTGCTGCTCGACGGCGATGAAGTGGCCGGCATGTCGAGCTTCCTCGGGATCGATGAGGGCCGGCAGTGCCTTGAAATCGGCGGCACTTATTACCGCCCGCATCTGCGCGGCACCGGCTTCAACCGGCGGATCAAGGACATGATGCTGGCCCGCGCGTTCGCTTGCGGCATTCGCCGGGTCGAATTCCGGGTCGATGTGCGCAATGGGCGGAGTCAGGCGGCGATGGCCAAATTGGGCGCGGTGCGAGAAGGCGTGCTGCGCGCCGACCGGATCACCTGGAACGGCCATTTCCGCGACACCGCCCTATTCTCGATCCTCAAGGACGAGTGGCACGGGTGAGCCTCAGCGGGTGGATCATTCTCGACAAGCCGCTCGGCAAGGGCTCGACTGGCTGCGTCGGCTGGGTCAAGCGCGCGATTCGGGACGCTGGCGAGGCCAAGACCAAGGTCGGGCATGGCGGCACGCTCGATCCGCTTGCGACCGGGGTGCTGCCGATCGCGCTAGGCGAGGCGACGAAGTTCGCGGGGCGGATGCTCGATGCGACCAAGGCCTATGATTTCACGATCCAGTTCGGGGCCCAGACCGACACGCTCGACCTCGAAGGGCAAGTGATCGCCGAGAGTGGGCATCGCCCGACATTGGCCGAGATCGAGGCGGTGCTGACGCGCTTCACCGGGCCGATCCGCCAGGTGCCTCCGGCTTTTTCGGCGCTCAAGGTCGATGGGCAGCGGGCTTACGCGCTGGCCCGTGCCGGGGTCGAGGTGGAGCTCAAGACGCG
>JBDSEL010000089.1:0-41922 GCA_039920065.1 Sphingomicrobium sp.
CAGCCCCCGCTTCGAGCGGCAATCATTCCGGTCACTCAGCTGCAGCAGAATTGCAGCCTGATCTGGTGCACGCAATCGATGCGCGGGGCCCTGGTCGATCCCGGCGGCGACCTCGACAAATTGAAGGTCGCGGTCGCGACCCACGGCGTCGAGCTCGAGAAGATCCTCCTCACCCACGGCCATATCGACCATTGCGGCTCAGCCGGAATCCTCGCTGGCGAACTCGGGCTCAAGATCGAAGGACCGCATATCGACGATCTGTTCTGGATCGATCGCCTGGCCGAGGATGGCGCCAAATACGGCGTGGCCGGCCAGCCGTTCGTTTCCGACCGCTGGCTGGTCGATGGCGACACGGTGACGGTCGGCAACCTCACCCTCGATGTCCGCCACTGCCCCGGCCACACCCCGGGCCACGTTGTCTTTCATCATCGCGAATCGCGCCTCGCGATGGTCGGCGATGTCCTGTTCAAAGGTTCGATCGGCCGCACCGACTTTCCGCGCGGCAATCATCAGGACCTGCTCGACGCGATTATCCAGCGCCTGTGGCCGATGGGCGATGATACCGCCTTCATTCCCGGCCACGGCCCGATGTCGACCTTCGGCCACGAACGCGCCACCAACCCCTTTGTCGCCGATCGGGTCATGACGGGGGCGTGAGGGACCGATTGAACAACCGCCGCTTGCGCTCTCTCGTCATTTCGCTATAGGGCGCACTCGTTCGCGACGATCCGGCCGCCGCCTCGGGGATTCCCCCGTTGAGCTGGGCGAGGACCGCCGCTTATTTTTTTGATTAGCAGCCAATACAGGTGCCGCAATGGCCGTTCCGAAACGAAAAACCTCGCCCTCGAAGCGCAATATGCGTCGCAGCCATCACGCGCTGTCGCCGACGACCTTCCAGGAGTGCCCGAACTGTGGCGAACTGAAGCTGCCGCACAATCTGTGCTCGGCTTGCGGCCATTATAACGGCCGCGAAATCATCTCGCCCGAAGCCTAAGCCCTAGAGGCCCGCATGTCCGGGGGCCCTTGCATCGCGATTGACGCCATGGGCGGCGATGGCGGCCCGACGGTGATGATCGCCGGCGCCGAGCGCGCCCTCCGCAGCGATTCGGCGCTCAATTTCCACTTCTACGGCGATGAGCAGCTGATCGCGCCCGAGCTCAAGGCGCACAAGAAGCTCCAGGCGCACAGCGTCGTCCACCACAGCGCCGATTCGATCAGCGCCAGCGAGAAGCCGAGCCAGGCGCTTCGCCGGGCGCGCGGCACGTCGATGGGCATGGCAATCAACTCGGTCAAGGAAGGCCAGGCCGGGGCCGCGCTATCGGCCGGCAATACCGGCGCGCTCATGGCCATTTCCAAACTTGCGCTGAGGACCATGTCGGGAATCGACCGGCCGGCGCTGGCAGCGCTTCTGCCGACGCTCGGCGAGACCGATTGCGTGATGCTCGACCTCGGTGCCAATACCGAATGCGATGTCCAGAACTTGGTCCAATTTGCGGTCATGGGCTCGGCCTATGCCCGCACCGTGCTCAACATCGCTCGACCGCGGGTCAAGCTGCTCAACATCGGCACCGAGGAACTGAAGGGCACTGGCGAGATCAAGGAAGCCGCCGCGCTGCTGCGCGAGGCAATCTATCTGCCGTTCAAGTTCGATGGCTTCACCGAAGGCGACCAATTGTCGCGCGGCGGCATCGATGTGATCGTGACCGATGGCTTTTCGGGCAATATCGCCTTGAAGACCGCCGAAGGCACGGCGCGCTTCGTCACCGATTTGCTGCGCCGCGCCTTCAAGAGTTCGCTCCGCTCCAAGGCCGGCTTTGCCTTGTCCAAGCCGGCGCTCAATCTGCTCAAGGTTCACCTCGACCCCAATAATCACAATGGCGCGGTGTTCCTCGGCCTCAACGGCCTGGTGGTCAAAAGCCACGGCGGGGCCAATGCGAAGGGCGTCGCCAATGCGATTCACGTCGCCGCACAGATGGTCCGCAACGATATCACCCGCAAGATCGAGGAAGACCTCGATAATTTCCGCGCCCACGCCTTCAACGGGATCGACGAATGACCCGGCGCTCGGCGATCCTTGGCAGCGGCAGCGCCTTGCCCAGCCGCGAGGTTACCAATGCCGAGCTGGCCGAGTAGGTCGAGACGACCGACGAATGGATCGTCGAGCGCACCGGGATCCGCAGCCGCTTCATCGCCGGTCCGGGTGAAACCACCGCCACCCTTGCCGCCGATGCCGCCCGCCGGGCGCTCGCGGCGGCGGGGGTCGAGCCGCATGAGATTGGCCTTATCGTCCTCGCCACCGCAACTCCGGACCAGACTTTCCCGTCATCGGCGACCAAGGTCCAGGCGATGCTCGGCATCGACGATTGCATTGCCTTCGACGTCCACGCGGTGTGCACTGGCTTCCTCTATGCACTGTCGGTCGCCGATGCGATGATCCGCACCGGCACCGCCGACAAGGCGCTGATCATCGGCGCCGAGACCTTCAGCCGCATTCTCGACTGGGAGGACCGCACGACCTGCGTCCTGTTCGGCGACGGAGCCGGCGCGATGGTGCTGGGCGCGAGCGACGACGGCCGCGGTATCCTGGCGACCAAGCTCCACGCCGACGGCCGCCACAGCGGCCTGCTCTATGTCGATGGCGGCCCCTCGACCACCGGTACGGTCGGCAAATTGCGCATGAAAGGCCGCGAAGTCTTCCGCCATGCGGTCGTCAATTTGGCCCAGGTCATGACCGAAGTGCTCGACCTTGCCGGTCTAACCAGCGCCGACGTCGATTGGGTCGTTCCGCACCAAGCTAACGCCCGAATCCTCGACGCGACCGCGCGCAAGCTTGGCCTGCCCGCCGAAAAGGTGGTCGTCACAGTCGACCGCCACGCCAATACCTCGGCCGCGTCGGTGCCGCTCGCTTATGACACCGCGACTCGCGACGGACGCATCAAACCGGGCGACCTCGTAGTGCTCGAAGCCATGGGTGGCGGCTTCACCTGGGGTGCGGCGGTGGTCCGTTTGTAAAAAAGTTCGCCTTTTTCGCAAATGTCGAATTGCCGACACGCATTTTTTTGGTTACGAATCAACACAATGGGTAGCCAGGGGAAGGCTGCTGAAGCGGGAGTTAACGTAATGGCCGATCTCGGGATCGCCCGGATGGGGAATGACACGGACACGCATAATACGCTGACCCGTGCCGACCTGGCGGACGTCGTTCATCGTAAGCTGGGACTGTCGCGTGCCGAAAGCGCGAGCTTGGTCGAGCGCGTGCTGCACCATATGTGCCATGATTTATCCGGTGGGCAGAACGTCAAGATTTCCGGATTCGGCACGTTCGTCCTGCGCGACAAGGGCGAACGCGTTGGCCGCAACCCGAAGACGGGCATCGAAGTGCCGATTGCGCCGCGCCGGGTCATGACCTTCCGCGCAAGTCAGATCATGCGCGACCAAATCGCCAAGGGCTGACGGCGCCGTGGCGACCGGAGACAAGGACCCGGACGCGCTACTGACGATCGGCGAAGTGTCGCGCGAGCTGGGCGTCGCCCAGCACATCCTGCGCTACTGGGAAACGCGGTTTTCGCAGCTTCGGCCGATGCAGCGCGCGGGCAACCGCCGCTATTACCGGACCGCCGATGTCACGCTGGTGCGGCGGATCGACCGCCTGCTCAATCACGAAGGCTATACCGTTCGCGGGGTCCAGAAGCTGCTGCGCGACAAGGTCGACGTTGCCATTCCCCAGCCCGAATCGGCAACCATCGAATCGCGCTTCATGCCCGATCCCGAGGCCGGTGATCTTCCCCCGCCGTCGCCGTCCCTGCCCCCCGCGCAATCACCCGCCGCCACCGCCCCCGCGCTCGACGTCTTCGGGCTGATCGCCATCCGCAACCGTCTGGCGGCGCTGGTCGACCTCTAGGCGCGCGCCGGCGGCGGCGCCAAGGCGCGCGGCGACCCGGGCAATCGCGACATCCAGCGGCACCCGCGCGATCGGCACGCCGGGTGGGAACGTGCTCAGCAAGCGCGACGGAAAGGCGCTCGACAAGACCACGAACATGCCCTCGTCGCCCTGACGGCGGATGAGCCGCCCGAACGCCTGGGCAAGCCGCGCCCGGACCGCGCGATCGTCATAGGCGCTGCCCCCGCCGGCCAACCGGCGCGCCGCGTGAAGCACCGTCGGGCGCGGCCACGGCACCCGTTCCATCACTACCAGCCGAAGCGATTCGCCGGGCACGTCGACCCCGTCGCGCAAGGCATCGGTGCCCAGCAGGCTGGCGCGCGGATCGTCGCGGAATATGTCGACCAGGGTCCCGGCGTCGATCGGATCGACGTGTTGGGCGAGCAGCGGCAGGCCGTCGCGCGCCAACCGGTCGGCGATTCGCGCGTGCACGCCCTTGAGCCGCTGGATGGCAGTGAACAGGCCGAGCGTCCCGCCGCCCGCGGCCTCGATCAGGCGGGCGTAAGCGCCGGACAGTGCGCCGATGTCGGTACGGCCGATATCGGTCACGATCAGCACTTCGCTTTGCGCCGCATAGTCGAACGGGCTGTGCGCCTCGAACCGGATTGCGGGCGCGGGCAAATGGACCGCGCCGGTGCGCGCTTCGGCGATTGGCCAATCCTCGCCCCCGCGCAGCGTCGCGCTGGTCACCAGCACGCCGTCGGCCGGTTGCAGCACGGCTTTGGCAAGCGGCTTGGTCGGGTCGAGCCAGTGGCGGTGGATACCGACATCATATTCGCGGCCGTCGGCCCGCTCGATCGCCAGCCAGTCGACGAAGTCGGGGTCGGCCTCGCCGCCGATGCGCGCCAACAGGGATACCCAGGCGGCCAATGTTTCGCGCCGCCACGTCAGGCCGCGAATCGCCCCCTCGACCCGCGCCCGCGCCTGCGCGTCGAGCCAGTCTGGCCCGTCCTCGAGCACCGCCTCGAGCCGCCGGGCGAGCGCTGCCAACGGTTTGTGAAGCGCTTCCAATTGCTCCATCGCCGCGGCCGCGCCGCTGACCAGGGCACCATCGGGCTCGGCCAGCTCGGTCTCCAGCCCATAGCCCGCTTCCTGCGCCTTGGCCCGCGCATAGACCGTGCCGCGAACGTCCGACAGCAAGCGCTCGATCGGCCCGAACGAGTCGCCTTCGACGATCCGCTGCAACCAGCCATCGGACGGCAAGGCCCGGGCCGCCTCGACCGCCGCCTCCAGCGCCTGGCCGCCAGCATCGTCGTAGGAGGCGACGTCGAGGAGACGCGCGGCAAGCCCGCGGCGGCGACCGCGCGAGCGGCCCTCCGGCCCGACGATCCAGCGGCGAAGCTCGATTGCCTCCTGCCCGGTGAACGCCACTGCAAAAGTCGAATCGGCGGCGTCGAACAGATGATGGCCTTCGTCGAACAATATCCGGCCGGCCGATTCCTCGCGTGCGCGAGCCGCGTTGATCATCACCAACGCATGGTTGGCGATGACGATGTCGGCATCGCGCGAGGCGCGTTCGGCGCGTTCGATAAAGCATTTTCGGTAATGCGGGCAGCCGGCATAGACGCACTCGCCGCGGCGGTCGGTCAACGCGGTTGCTCCGGCCCGCCGGAACAGGCTCGGCAACCAGCCGGGCAAGTCCCCGCCGACCATGTCGCCATCCTTGGTATAGGCCGCCCAGCGCCCGACCAATTGGGCCAATATCGCTGCCCGACCCGCGAATGCGCCTTGCAGCGCGTCTTCGAGGTTGAGCAGGCACAAATAATTCTCGCGGCCTTTGCGAATGACGATCTTGCGCGCGCGCTCGACCGGGTCGGCGATCAGCTTGACGCCCTCGGCATCGAGTTGGCGCTGCAACGCCTTGGTGTAGGTCGAGACCCACACCGTTCCGCCCGACCGCTCGGCCCACAAGCTTGCCGGGGCGAGGTAGGCGAGGGTCTTGCCGATGCCTGTCCCGGCCTCGGCCAGCACGACATTGGGGGCATCGCGGGCGGGTTTTGCGGCGAACACCTGGGTGATCGCTTCGGCCATCGCCCGTTGGCCCTCGCGCGCTTCGGCCTGCCCGGTCAACAGGTCGAGCCGCGCGCTTGCTTCGCCATCGCCGAGCCGGACCGCCAGCGGTGGCACCCGCTCACCGCCTTCTTCCCATTGCTTAAGCCGACTGAACAACTGGCGTTCGCCGCGCTCGGGCTGTGCCAGCCGCGCGCCAACCAAAGGCGCCCAGCCCCAGCCCAGGCGGTGGAGCGTCGCGTTGCTGCTCCACGCGCCTTCGCGTTCGCTCCAGCCGGGATCGTCGAGGACGGCGAGCAAGGTGGAGGCGATCTCCAGCAGTGCGCTGGCCGAATCGCGATCGTCGCCGGGCGGGTCGAGCCCAAGGCTGCGACTGAGGCCGGCGACCGTCGGGACCACGAAACGCGCCGGGAACAGGAAGGCGAACAGCTCGAGCAAATCGAGACCGCTAAGGTCGGGATAACCGAGCCGTTGCCCGACCAACGGTGCGTTCAAGAGGATGTGCGGCGTATCCGCGGCGCGCGCGATCGCCTCGCCGCGCGCGGCTTCGCGCGATTCGCCCTCCCCTTGCGCGAGCCAGATCCCCGCGTGGGTTGCATGAAGCGCGGGAAGCGGCAAAGGAGCGGGCATCGCGCGCACCCTAGTCCAAGAGAACGAAAGGGCAACGTTTTTGGCCGCCAGTGACGACATCCGCAATGCCGCGCTCGCCTCCAAGGCCTGGCCCTATGAGGAAGCGCGCAAGCTGTTGAAGCGCTGGCCCGAGGGCAAGCCCGGCGGCGCCCCGATGATCTTCGAAACCGGCTACGGACCCTCGGGCCTGCCGCATATCGGCACCTTCACCGAAGTGCTTCGGACCAGCTGGGTGCGCCGCGCTTATGAGGAATTGACCGGCGGCATGCCGACCCGACTGATCGCCTTCAGCGACGACATGGACGGGCTGCGCAAGGTCCCCGACAACGTTCCCAACCCCGACATCCTGCAGGCCAATCTGGGCAAGCCGCTGAGCCGCATTCCCAATCCGTTCGCCAGCGATCACGACAGTTTTGCAGCCCACAACAATGCCATTTTGCGCCAATTCCTCGACCAATATGGCTTCGACTATGAATTCGTCTCGGCCGCCGAACGCTATACTTCGGGCGCGTTCGACGAAGCGCTGAAGAACGTGCTGCGCCATTGGGACGACATCCTCGCGATCATGCTGCCGACGCTGCGCGAGGAGCGCCGCCAGACCTATTCGCCGTTATTGCCGGTATCGCCGTCGAGCGGCCGTGTGCTTCAGGTTCCGGTCGCGGTGATCGATCCCGATCGCGGCATCATCGGCTTCACCGACGAGGATGGGACGCAGGTCGAGCAGACCGCCCTGGGTGGCTGGTCCAAATGCCAGTGGAAGGTCGACTGGGCGATGCGCTGGGGAGCGCTCGGCGTCGATTATGAAATGTACGGCAAGGATCTGACCGACAGTGGGGTCCAGTCGGGCCGGATCGCGGCGGTGCTTGGCGGGCGCAAGCCCGAGGGGCTGATCTACGAGATGTTCCTCGACGAAAATGGAGAGAAGATTTCCAAGTCCAAGGGCAATGGCCTGAGCCTTGAGGACTGGCTGACCTATGGCAGCGACAACAGCCTTGCCTTCTACCTCTACCGCGAGCCCAAAAAGGCCAAGAACCTCCACCTCGGCCTGGTCCCGCGCGCGGTCGATGAATATCACCAGTTCCGCGGCAATTATGAAACTCAGGAGGCCGACAAGCGCGTCGGCAACCCGGTCCACCATATCCACGGCGGCAACGTGCCTACGGGCGAATTGCCATTGGCCTTTGGCCTGATGCTCAACCTGGTGTCGTTACCGGGGGTGCAGGACAAGGACGTGGCGTGGAAGTTCGTCCAGCGATATGCGCCCGACAGCGCGCCCGATGCCGACCCCGAGCTCGACAATCTGATTGGCCTGGCGGTCAATTATGCCCGCGATTTCGTCGTTCCGACGCTCAGCCGCCGATCACCCACGGCAATGGAATGCGAAGCGCTGCGCGAACTCGACGCCGAGCTTGCGACGCTCCCCACCGACGCCTCGGCCGAGGACATTCAGACGATCGTGTTCGAAATCGGCAAGCGGCACCCGTTCGAGACCCTGCGCGACTGGTTCAAGGCCTTGTACGAAACCCTGCTCGGCTCAGTGCAGGGTCCGCGCATGGGCAGCTTCATCGCGCTTTATGGTATCGACAACAGCCGCAAGCTCATCGCCGAGGCGCTTTCCGCCTAACGAGAAGCAATCGTCGCTGCGATCCAGCGGTCGATCTTCTGCTCCAGGATTGCCAACGGCAAAGCGCCGCTCATCAGCACTTGTTCGTGGAAGGCGCGAATGTCGAACTTGGGCCCGAGCGCGCGTTCGGCCCGCGCCCGCAGCTCGCTCAATTTGAGCTGGCCGATCTTGTACGACAACGCCTGACCCGGATTGGCGATATAGCGTTCGGTTTCGGCAACCGCATTGGCGCGGCCGCGCGAGCTGTTGTCGAGGATATATTGAATGGTCTGATCGCGGGTCCAACCCTTGGTGTGGATGCCGGTATCGACGACCAGGCGGATCGCTCGAAACAGCTGCGAATCGAGGTAGCCGAAAACTTGATAGGGGTCGGTATAAACGCCGACCTCCTTGCCGAGCGTTTCCGAATAAAGCCCCCAGCCTTCGACATAGGCATTGTTGCCGCCGAACCGCTGGAACTTGGGCAAGCGCTTGTTCTCCTGCGCCAGGCTGATCTGGAAATGGTGCCCCGGGGCGCCTTCGTGGAGGTAGAGCGTTTCCATCGACGGGGTTGTCCGCGAGGGCAAATCATAGGCGTTGAAATAGAAGATTCCGGGACGCGTGCCGTCTTCGCTGCCCGAGTTATACGAACCGCGCGCGGCGCCCTTCTCGGTCAACGCCGGGACCGGCCGGATTTCAAGCGCGGTCTTGGGCATCGTCCGGAACAGACGTGGCAGGCCGACGTCGACTCGTTTGCCGATGTCGATATAGCCCTGCTGCAGCGCTTCCCGAGACTTGGGCTTGAACTTGGGATCGGTGCGGACGTGGTCGAAGAATTCCTTGAGCGTGCCGGTGAAGCCGACCTCGGCCTTGACCTTCTCCATTTCGCCTTGGAGCCGGGTGACCTCCTCGAGGCCGATCTGGTGAATCCGCGCCGGCTCGAGGTCGGTGGTTGTGTTGACCGCGACCAGATGGCGATAGAGCTTGGCCCCGCCCGGCATATCGAGCAGGCCGACGCTGGTCCGCGCCTTGGGGCGATAGTCGGTGACCATGAAATCGCGCAGCCGCTGCAAGGCCGGGCGAATCTTGGTTTCGTAGGACACGCGATAATCGGCGTCGAACCGCGCCTTGTCGGCTGCGCTCATCGACGCCGGGAAGGTCCGGATCGGCCCGGTGTAGGCGCTTTCGGCGGTTGTCTCGGCAAGCAATTGGTCGAGCTGCTCGACGACATTGTCGACCACCAGCCGCGGCTGCACGACATTGGTCGCCAGCCCCTTCTTCATCTGTTCGACCGCAGTGTCGGTCATGGCGACGAAATCATCGACCCGGCTGAGTCCATTTTCATAATCGCGGGCGGTCTTGAAGGCGCCCGTGCCGGTGCCCGAATTGATGTCCGCGAACAGCGCGTGGAGGCCGCCGAAATGATCGATCGGGCGAACTACCGTCAGCGCCAGCATGTTCGGCTGCAGCCCGGCGAGGTCCATCGTCCGCTGCCACTTGAAGACGTCGTAGCTGATCTGCTCCTCGGCATTCAGCTGGGTACGGTCGATCGCCGAGAGCATCGCCAGTTCGCGCACCGCGGCGTCGCGCTCAGCGACGAAATAGGCGTCGGCCAGCAAATTGCCCATGTGCGCGCCAAAGCGCTCGTCACCGCGGAAAATTCCATAGAGCGGTGAGCGCGCCAGCTGGTCTTCGTCACTTGCAGCGAACAAACCGGCGAGCGCGTCCGACGGCGGGTCGAGGTGAATCGGACTCGAAACCGGCGCGGCCGGCGCCGCCAGCCCAACGGTAACCGGGGCCGCGATGAGCATCACCGAACCGAGCAGCAGGCGAGCGATCATCGTCAATTGGCCTTTCTAGCGGCAATCCAGCGATCGATTTTCTGTTCGAGGATGGCGAGCGGCAGGGCGCCGGTCATCAGCACCTGGGTGTGGAAGTCGCGGACATCGAACTTCGGTCCAAGCTCGGCCTCGGCCTTGCGGCGCAGGCGCTGGATGGTCAGCGCGCCGGTCTTGTAGGCTGTCGCCTGGCTGGGGATGACGATGTAGCGTTCGACCTCGGCGGTGGCGTCGGTCTTACCCATGCTTGAATGGTCGAGCATATATTTGATCGCCTGTTCGCGGGTCCAGCCCTTGGCGTGAATGCCGGTATCGACGACCAGTCGCATCGCGCGCAGCATTTCATCGTCGAGCGTGCCCTGGCGCTGATAGGGGTCCTCATACAGGCCCATCTCATAGCCCAATGTCTCGGCGTACAGCGCCCAGCCTTCGACATAAGCGGTATTGCCGCCGAAGCGCATGAACGGCGGCAGCGCCTCATTCTCCTGCGCTAGGCTGATCTGGAAATGATGGCCGGGCGCACCTTCGTGAAGATAAAGCGTCGTGATGCCAGGGGTGGTCCGCGACGGCAGGTCGTAAGCGTTGAAATAGAAGATGCCCGGGCGGGTGCCGTCGGGCGAGCCTTGCTGATAGCTGCCACCGGCCTCGAACTTCTCGCGGAACGGCTCATAGGGGCGAATTTCGAGCCTCGCCTTAGGCATTGTCGAGAACAGTTGCGGAAGCTTGGTATCGACCGCTTTGCCGACGTCATAATAGCGCTGCGTCAGCGACTCGCGGGTTTTTTCCTTGAACTTGGGATTGGTCCGGACGTCGTTGAAGAATTGCTGCAGCGTTCCCTTGAAGCCGACCTGCGCCTTGATCTTCTCCATCTCCGACGTGATCCGCGCGACTTCGCTCAGGCCGGTCTGGTGGATCTCCTCCGCAGTCAGCGGCAGCGTGGTCGTCGACTGCAACAGATATTCGTACAGATGGTCGCCGCCCTTCATGTACTTAAGGCCGTAACCATCGCGCGCCTGCTGCAGATATTCGTTCTTGAGGAAGTCGCGCAGGCGGGTCAGCGCGGGATAGATTTCGTCGCTGATCGCCGCCCGCAATGCTGCTGACTGACGCGCTTTCTCCTCTGCGCTGAAGCTGTCCGGATACATCCCCGCAGGCCCGTAATAAGGCGAGTCCTCGACCTTCTGCTTGAGCTGGGTGTCGAGCTGTTCGATCATGTTGCGGACGGTCATCTTGGTCTCGACGACGCCGCTCGCCTCGCCTTCCTTGAAGCGGCCGATCGAGCGGTCCATCAGGACCACGAACTCGCGGTGGCGCTTGAGGTTATTGTCGTAATCCTGGACCGTCTTGAACGGCGCCGCGCTTTTGCCGCTGGCGAGTGTCGGGTAAAAGGTGTGGAAGCCGACGAAGTGATTGAGCGGGCGAACCTTAATCAGGTCGAGCATATCCGGCTGAAGCCCGCGAAGCGCGTCCTTGGTCGAATATTCGAACACGTCATAGGCCAGCTGATCGGTGTCGCTGAGGTCGCTACGCGCAATCGCATGGAGCGTCGCCAGATCGCCTTCCGTGGCGGCTTTCTCCCCCGCATAATAAGCGTCGGTGATATTGTCGCCAAGGCTGTCCATGTAGCGCGCATCGCCGCGGAACAGGCCCTGGAGCGGGTTGCGCTTCATCTGCGCTTCATCGCTGTCCTTGAACAATTGATGCAGCCGGTCGTGCGCCGACGCGACCACCACGGCGGGCTCGGCGACGACCACCGCTTGTGGCGGAATCGCGCTGACGATTGTCGGCTGAGTGGCGGCACACGCGGCCAGGGCGAGGACCGAGGACGAGACGACAAGGGCGCGAATAAGGATCATGAGCGTGACATTCCTTCAAGGTGTATTAGTTTCATAACGCAGTAGGGGCGCCGCGACAAGGCCGCAACGCCCCTTCTATCAACCGTGTTGCGGCATCTACCAGAAGAAGTCGTAGATCACATCAACCACTTGTCCGCTCCACGTATCGATCAGCATGACGTCGTCATAATAGCGGATCCAGCGCGTGCCCGGCGGCGCGTAGGGCAGCCGATACTGCCACGGGTCATTGAGCCAATATTGGCTGCCGTAATAGCTCGGCCACATGCGATAGCCGACCGAGAACGGCGAATAGCCCCAGCCGAACGGATCATAATAGAAGCCGAGGTTGAACAGCCAATTGTGGCGATGGCGATACCTGGACCAATTGTAGCGGCTGTTGTTGCGCCAGCTGGAATTCCACTGCGGCGCCACCGTCGGGCGGCTGGTGACCGGGGGCGGCGGCTGGGTATTGGGCTGCGGCGTGCGGCTGATCGGCGGCGGGCCGGCATTGCGGCGAGCTTCGCGCTGGGCTTGATAGGTGGCCTGGCGCTGGTCGCGCTGTTCGACTTGCTGCGCCTGGCGAACGGTCCGCTCGGCGGCCGTTGCGGCACGGCGCTCGTCACCCTGCGCCGTTCCGACCATGCGCTCGCGGCGCGGATCGCGCGCATCGACATTGGCCTGCTGCTGCGCAGTCGCAGCTTGCTGCTGCGCCGCCGGGGCCCGGCGCTCCGCGCGCGGAGCGGTGCGCTCCTCGCGGGTTGCGCTGCGCTCCTCGCGCATCGACGAGCGATCTTCGCGCGCCGACTGGCGTTCGGTGCGGGCCTGATCGCGCGCGGCGCGGCGCGCCGACGCGCTGTCCTGGGCGGCAGCGAGCGTCGGCACCGTCGCCGCGCTGACCATCAGAAGCGAAATCAAAATCTTACGCATGACAAAGCCTTTCGAATCAATCGGGCCGAATGTGCTGCTCGTCAGATGAGCCGAGGCTTAACGGAGATGAAGTACCGGGTTGAGCAATTGGCGGCGACGGCGGCGTTTTGACCTGGCTCGAACCCCGCGCTGCGCGCTCGATCGCCCTGCGGATCCGGACCAGTCCGCCGCACCCACAAATGTTAGGCAATGCGGCGATCGCAGCAGCATCGGTTACGCGCCCCGAATCGATCAGCGCCGCCGCGGCCAGGATGAACCCAGGCTCGCAAAAGCCGCACATCGTCGCTCCCTCGGCGATCCACGCTTGCTGCAACGGATGCTTGCCGGTTGCCGACAACCCCTCGATCGTCGTCACCGCGACCCCCTCGAGTTCGCCCAGCGTGACGCTGCAGCTCATCACTGCCTGACCGTCGATGATCACAGTGCAAGCGCCGCAATCGCGCGTGTCGCAACCATATTTGGTGCCAGTAAGGTTCGACGAGTCGCGCAGCGCCCACAGCAGGGGCATCGCCGGATCGAGCCGATATTCGATTGCCTCGCCATTGACCGTCAACTTCGCCATCGCCGCAATGGCTAGCGCGCGCAGCGCAGCGATGCCAAGATGAAAGCATGGCAATGATCGAGATTGAGGGTGGCCAATCGCTTGGTTTTGCCGAGGCTGGCGCTGGCGAGCGCCTGCCGATGGTCTTCCTGCACGGCGTCGGTTCGGACAAAAGCGTGTGGGCGCCGCAACTCGCGCATTTCGGTGCGGAGCGACGCGCGATCGCCTTCGACTATCCCGGCTATGGCGACAGCGACCCCGCCGCCGACGGCACCGGCCGCGACGATTATGCACGCGCGATCTTCGCGGCAATGACCAGGCTCGACGTGCCCCGCGCCCACATTTGCGGCCTGTCGCTGGGCGGCGTAGTCGCTATCGCCATGGCCACGCTCGATCCAGATCGCTGCGCCTCGCTGATCCTCGCCGATACCTTTGCCAGCCATCCCGACGGCAAGTCCATTTACCACCGCTCGGCGGCCGCCGCGGCGGTTGGATCGCTGCGCCCGCTGGCCGAAGCGCGCGTCGATGTCCTGCTCGCTCAGCCGGCCGATCCGGCGGTCCGCCACGACGTCATCGAGACGATGAGCGCGGTCGACCCCGCCGCCTATCTCATCGGCGCGCAAGCGGTGTGGCTGGCCGACCAGGGCGAACGCGCCCACGCCATTCGCTGCCCGGTGCTGGTGCTGTGCGGCGATGCCGACAAGGTCACTCCGCCGGCCTTGTCGAGCGCGCTGACCAAACTCATTCCCGGTGCGATGATGGAGCTGGTCGATGGCGCCGGCCACCTCGCCAATCTCGAGCAGCCCGCCGCCTTCAACGCCCTTGCCGGCGGCTTCGTCCGCGGGGTCGATTCACATTTGTGAGGAGTCCGCTTCCCGCCAAGACCAACTTCCATCTGTCCTAAAGCCGGTGTCCTGTGCCATGAGGCAGATACTCCGGTTCCCGTCATTCCCGCGAACGAGGATGCGCTGCACTTGATCGAGCCCCGTCACCGCGAACTTTGGGAACATTGGCGGACGCCGGCATGAAAATCGCTTGTGCCGGGGGCGGGCCTGCGGGCCTCTATTTCGCGATTTCGATGAAGCTGCGCCAGCCGGCGCATGAGGTCGAGCTGTTCGAGCGCAATGCCGAGGGTGTGACCTTCGGCTGGGGCGTCGTATTTTCCGACCAGACGGTCGACAATCTGATGGCCAACGACCCCATATCGGGCCAGGTCGTCAGCGACGAATTCGCGCATTGGGACGACATCGACGTCCATTTGCGCGGGTCCACCATCACCAGCTCGGGTCACGGCTTCATCGGCATCGGCCGCAAGCGCCTGCTCGAAATCCTTGTCGCCCGCGCCCGCGAACTCGGCGTCGTCCTCCACTTCGAACAGGAATGCGACCCGGCCGATCCCAAATGGGCCGCTTTTGATCTGGTCATCGCCAGCGACGGTGCCAATTCGCGCTTCCGCGATGCCAATCCGCAGGCCTATGGCGCCGATATCGAGGTGCGCGCCAACAAGTTCGTGTGGCTCGGCACGCCCAAGGCGTTCGATGCCTTCACCTTCGCGTTCGAGGAAACCGAGGCCGGCTGGATCTGGGCCCACGCCTATCGCTTCGCGCCCAATTGCTCGACCTTCATCGTCGAATGCAGCGAGGACACGTGGCGCGGGCTCGGTTTCGACACCATGGAGCAGGCCGAAGCGATCGCCTTGTGCGAAAAGATCTTCGCCAAATATCTCGATAGCGAGCAATTGCTCAGCAATGCCACGCATCTGCGCGGCTCGGCGGCGTGGCTCAATTTTCGGCGAATCAAGTGCGAGCGCTGGTCGTGCGGCAATGTCATCCTGCTCGGCGATGCCGCGCACACCGCGCATTTCTCGATCGGCTCGGGGACCAAGCTCGCGCTCGAAGATGCGATCAAGCTGGCCGAGGTGCTCAATCGCCCCGCGCTCAGCCTCGCCGCCGCGCTTGACGAATATCAGGCCGAGCGCAATCTCGAGGTGCTCAAGCTTCAGAACAGCGCGCGCAATTCGACCGAATGGTTCGAGACGCTGGGCCGCTATCTGCACTTCGAACCGATCCAATTCGCTTATTCGCTACTGACCCGCAGCCAGCGCATCAGCCACGAGAATCTGCGGCTTCGCGACGGCGCTTGGCTAAGCAGCGTCGAGCGTTGGTTCTGGGGCCAGGCGGGCGGCCCCGACACCGCAGCGGCGCCGATGTTCGCGCCGTTCCGGCTGCGCGAGATGACAATTGCCAACCGCATCGCGGTGTCGCCGATGGCGACCTATTCCGCCGTCGACGGCGTGCCGGGCGATTTCCATCTGGTCCATTACGGCGAGCGCGCGCTGGGCGGGGCTGGGCTGTTGTTCACTGAGATGACTTGCGTTTCGCCCGAGGGCCGGATCAGCCCCGGCTGCACCGGTATGTGGAATGACGCTCAGGCGGTCGCATGGACGAAGATCGTGGATTTCGTTCACGGCCATAGCGCTTCGAAAATCTGCCTGCAGCTCGGCCATTCAGGCGCCAAGGGCTCGACCCGCGTCGGCTGGGAAGGCAATGATATTGCGCTCGACAGCGGCAATTGGCCGGTGAGGGCGGCGAGCGACATTGCATGGTCCCCGGCCAATCAGACGCCCCTCCCGATGACCCGCGCCGACATGGACCTCGTGGTCGGCGAATTCGTCGGCGCGACCCGCCGCGCGCTCGATGCCGGGTTCGACATGGTCGAGCTTCACGCCGCCCACGGCTATCTCCTCGCCGGCTTCCTCTCGCCGCTGCAGAACAAACGCGCTGACGACTACGGCGGCTCGCTCGACAATCGCCTGCGCTTCCCGCTCGAAGTGTTCGCGGCGATGCGCGCCGTCTGGCCGCCCGAGCGCCCGCTGTCCGTCCGCATTTCGGCCACCGACTGGGCCGACGACGGCAATGGGCCCGAGGATGCGGTGGCGATTGGCGAGGCGTTTGCGGCCGCCGGCGCCGATTTGATCGACGTCTCCGCCGGGCAAAGCTGGGCCGGTCAGCAGCCGGTCTATGGGCGGATGTTCCAGACACCGTTCAGCGACCGCGTGCGCAACGAAGCGCGGGTCGCGACCATGGCGGTCGGCAATATCTTCGAACCCGACCATGCCAATTCGATCCTTGCCGCTGGGCGCGCCGATCTGGTCGCGCTCGGCCGGCCGCATTTGATCGACCCGCATTGGACGCTGCGCGCTGCCGCCGCGCTCGACTATCGCGGCATCCACGTTCCGCCGCAGTATCTCAACGGCCAGGGCCAGTTGGCCCGCAATATGCAACGTGACGCGGAAATGGCGGCGGCGGCATTGAAAGCCTGATCACAAGCGGTTGAAGGGCCGCGATTTGCCCCCTATAGGCCGCCTTCGCGGACGCTCGGAGACGTGGGTGAGTGGCTGAAACCAACGCTTTGCTAAAGCGTCATACGGGTTAAACTGTATCGAGGGTTCGAATCCCTCCGTCTCCGCCAGCGCTTGCCCGCGACCGCCGTGGTTCAGCCGGCCTTGAAGGTCATTGCCAGGCCGTTCATGCAGTAGCGCTTGCCGGTCGGGCGGGGGCCATCGTTGAAGACATGGCCAAGGTGGCCGCCGCAGCGCGCGCAGCGCACTTCGGTCGCTCCGAACAACGAACGCGGGTCGGTGCGGGTAAC
Source organism: Sphingomicrobium sp. (assembly GCA_039920065.1). GTDB lineage: Bacteria > Pseudomonadota > Alphaproteobacteria > Sphingomonadales > Sphingomonadaceae > Sphingomicrobium. The sequence continues at coordinate 16,976 of JBDSEL010000089.1, forward strand.
GACGCCGCTGGCGAGCGGTTTCCAGAAGCTCGGCCAGCCGGTGCCGCTGTCAAATTTGGTGGTTGAGGAGAACAATAGCTGCGCGCAGCCGGCGCAGCTGAAGGTGCCGTGGCGATGCTCCTTGTCGAGCTGGCTTGAATAAGGGCGCTCGGTTCCCGCCTCGCGCAGGATGCGGTAGCGCGCCGCTCCCAGCTGCTTTTGCCATTCGGCTGGCGTGTGAGTGACCCGGAACGCGGCGAAGGCCGCGCTCGGCAGGCCGGCGAACGCGATCGCCAGCGGTGCGCCGAGCAGTGTTGCCACGACCGACCGCCGCGCTGCTGATCGCGGACCGTTCGTCTCAGCTTCGTTGATCATGATCTTGTTCCTTTGTGCTGGCTTCGCACCACATTGGATCATCGCATATGAACCAGCGGCTAACCGCCGCCCAAACAGCGAGCGTGACTGCTAGCCGCGTCGGGAACGAGGGCGGGTCCCCCAGGTTCAGCGCGACAGCCGATCGAGCGCGTCGACTGCGTCGAGCAGCGGCTTCGCAAGGCGCTGCATTTGATCGAAGTCGACTCCTTCGCCCGCGGCCTCGTCGAGCGGCAGCGCAAGGTCGCTGATCGCCTGAAACCCGAACGTCCCGGCAGCGCCGGCCAGCGAATGGGCGAGAGAGCGGACGCGCGGGACGTCGCGCTGCTGCAGCGCGAGCCTCAATTCCGCAGCCTCGCCGGCCGCGCGAAGGCGGAATTTCTCACTCAGTTCGCCGAATCGCGGATCGTCCCACATGGCCTGTCCATATCCCCATGAGCGGGCGCCGGCGATCAACCTTCGGTAGTAGGTCGCGGCGGGTTACGCCTTGAACTAGCCAGGGCGGTTGGCGAGCAAATGATCGACCACGGCGGGGTCGGCCAGGGTCGACGTATCGCCGAGGGAAGCGATCTCATTCTCTGCGATTTTGCGCAGGATTCGGCGCATGATCTTGCCGCTGCGGGTTTTGGGCAGGCCAGGGGCGAATTGGATGACGTCGGGAGTGGCGATCGGGCCGATCTCCTTGCGTACCCAATTCACCAGCTCCGTGCGCAGCGCGGCGTCGCCGTCGAGGCCGGCATTGAGCATCACATAAGCGTAGATGCCCTGACCCTTGATGTCGTGCGGCATGCCAACCACCGCGGCCTCGGCCACGTCCTTATGCGCGACCAGTGCGCTTTCGATTTCGGCGGTGCCGAGGCGGTGGCCGCTGACGTTGATGACATCGTCGATGCGCCCGGTGATCCAATAATAGCCATCCGCATCGCGGCGGCAGCCGTCGCCGGTGAAATAATAGCCGGGGAAGGTCGAGAAATAGGTCTGGAAAAAGCGCTCGCGGTCGCCGTAAAGCGTGCGCATTTGTCCCGGCCAGCTGTCGGCAATTGCCAAGCACCCGTCCGCGACTCCATCTAGGACTTGCCCATCGCTGGTCAGCAGCACCGGCTTGACGCCCGGCAGCGGCGTGGTCGCGCTTCCCGGCTTCAAGTCCGTCGCGCCGGGCAGCGGTGAAATCAGCATCCCCCCGGTTTCGGTCTGCCACCAGGTGTCGACGATCGGGCAACGCCCTTCGCCAACGACGCGGTGATACCATTCCCACGCTTCGGGGTTGATCGGCTCCCCGACCGTTCCGAGTAGCTTGAGCGACGAGCGATCGGTCGAGCGAACAAAGTCGTCTCCCTCGCGCATCAGCGCCCGCAACGCGGTCGGCGCGGTGTAGAAAATCTCGACCTGATGCTTGTCGATCACCTGCCAGAAGCGCGCCGGATCGGGATAGTTCGGCACACCTTCGAACATCAAACTGGTCGCGCCATTGGCGAGCGGACCGTAGACGATATAGCTGTGGCCGGTGACCCAGCCGACATCGGCGGTGCACCAGAACAGCTGGCCCGGGCGATAATCGAACACGATTTCGAAGGTGAAGGCGACCCATACCGCATAGCCGCCAGTCGTGTGCAAAATGCCCTTGGGCGCTCCGGTCGAGCCCGAGGTATAGAGAATGAATAGCGGGTCTTCGGCGCCCATTGCCACTGGCGGGCAATCGTCGCTGACGGGTGCGACGGCCTCGGCCCAGCCGATGTCGCGACCGACCACCATCGGCACGTCGGCGCCGGTTCGAGCGAAGACGATTACGCGCTTTACGCCAGGGCAGTGGACGAGCGCCGCATCGACATTGGCCTTGAGCGGGACCGTTTTGCCGCCGCGCAGCCCTTCGTCGGCGGTGATGACCAATGCCGAATCGCAGTCGCGGATGCGGCCGGCGAGCGCCTCGGGCGAGAAGCCGCCGAAGACCACCGAATGGATCGCGCCGATCCTTGCGCAGGCGAGCATCGCGACCGCAGCCTCGGGCACCATCGGCAGATAGATCGTAACTCGATCGCCCTTGGCCACGCCCTCGGCCAACAATGCATTGGCGAAGCGGCAGACATCGCGGTGCAACTCGCGATACGTGATGCGTCGGACTGCATCCGTGGGCGAATCGGGTTCCCAGATGATTGCGACAGTATCGCCGCGCTCGGCCAGATGGCGATCAAGGCAATTGGACGACAGGTTCAGGGTCCCGTCGGCGAACCAGCGAATCCGGAAATCCTCTTGGCGGAAGCTGACGTCCTTGACGGTCGTAAAGGGGCTCAGCCAATCAATCCGCGCCGCCTGCTCCCGCCAGAAGCCATCAGGGTCGTTATCGGCGCGATCAACCATGGCGTCATAACCGGCGGCGTTGACCAGCGCCTGGTCGGCCCATTGGGCGGGCACCGGATAGACGGCCTTGCTCATCCTTGTCTCCTTGGCGGGCAAAGTCGCTCGCCGTCGCGCCGGCTCAACGCGCCGGTCGGGACTTAAGTCCAAAGGAGGTCGCGTTGCAAAGGCTCCGCAGGCAGTTACGAAATCGGCGCGCTAGCCGGATTTGCGGGAAAGGGACGGTCGAGCGGTGCGCTTAAGCGGCGCGGGCCGTCTCAAAGAAGGCGGCGCTCGATTTGCCGGCGCCCTCCACGCGTCGCCCCATGACACCGTCCTTGTCCTTGGATTTGTCGGCGGCCATGGTTGCGTCCCTGGTCGCCGCCGTGTCCTTGTCGTCAAGGAACAGCTTACGCGACCAGGTCTTGGGCGTGATGTCGCTCTCGATCTCGAGCGGCAGATGGTAAACGAAAGGCCGCGGCCCGCGGGCGCGGATGTGGCCGATCATTTCCATCAAGCCCTCTTCGAGGCGGACGATGGGATTGAAGCCGAGCAAATGGCGGGCCTTGTCGGCCGAGCAATTGGCAAGCATCACTTCCTGCGGGCGACCGGCGGTGTAATTGCGGTCGAGCTTGAAATCGAGCAATCGGGCGATCGTCTCAGCGAGCTCGTTGATGGTGATGAACTCGTCATCCGGCCCGATGTTGATGATCTCGCCAACAACATTTTCATCAAACGCCATGCGCTTCAACGGCGCGATGTCATCCGAGACGAAGCTGAAGCAACGCATTTGCTGGCCATCGCCATAGACGTAGGGCTGGCGGCCCTGGAGCATCAAATTGATGAAGATGCTGGCGACGTTGCGATAGGGATCGTCGTACTTCTGACGCGGCCCGATGATGTTGTGCGGCACCGCTACGACCCATTCCATGCCGTGGGTTTCAGCAAGATTGCGAAGCATCTGCTCCGCCGCCAGCTTGCCGATGCCATAGGGATCCTGCGGTTGCGGCACCATGTCCTCGCGGAACGGGACCTGATTGGTGCCGTAACGCGCCATTGACGAACACATCACGAAGCGCCGAGCGCGATTGGCGATGGCCGCTGACACCATCGCGGTCGAGGCGCCAACGATATTCTGGGTGATGAGGTGCGGCGAGAAGACCGACAGGCCCTCATAGGCGGTGGCGGCGCAGTGATAGACGATGTCCGCGCCGGCCATGATTTCCCGCAGCCGTTCGAAATCGTTGCAATCGACCTGGTGGAATTCGACGCCGACAGGAACGTTGTCGAGATCGCCCCCGATCATGCTGTCGTTGCCGACCACTTCATGGCCGTCGGCGAGGAAGGCATCGGCAAGATGGCTGCCGAGGAACCCGGCGACTCCAGAGATGAAGATGCGATTACGTGACATGCGGGGAAGACTCCGTTCGGCGGCGGCGACGCTCACTTCTTGTTAAAAGGCGCTTAGGTTGGGGCGTTCTGGCTCTCAACTAACGAAAGTTTAACTTTATCCCAATTAATGCAAATTATGGGACGAATTGTGGCAGGGGGATGCCCGCGCCGCCAAGGGGGAAGCGGGCCGGTGTCGCATTGCGGGACAGGCAAATCCGAAGGCAATTCGGAGGAGCGGAGAGCGCGGCGCGAAGGACCGCTGCCGGCGTCGGGGCTTAAAAGTCGAGCCAGAACCCAGTATAAATCCCGCGTTCGCGAAGCGCGTTGCGACCCGAAATCGTGGCCAGGCCGCCAAGCTGCAGCGACAGCGACGAATTGAGCTTCATCACACCGCCGGCATAAAGGTTGCTATAGCGATAGCTGGGATAGCCGCTGGCGCCCTTCCCGTCCGACCAGGTGCTGAACAGATTGGCGAGGAGCAGCAGGCGCTCGCTGGCGTGGACGCCGATGGCCGCGTCGCCGTGGAATTCGTTGGGCGGGCTGCCGCTGCGCAGTCGATAGCCGGCCTCGGCGCTGGCGAAGGCATTGGCCTTGCCAAGCTTGAAACTGGTGCCCGCTTGAAGCCGCGCGTCGGCCTGCCAATCGTTGGTGCCGATCTGCGCGACCGAGGACGAGCGCGTACTGCCCGGCGCGAATCCGCTGATCTGCGCCGACAGGATGCTGCCGTGGCCCTGGGCCAACCGGTAGCGGACCCCGAATTCGCTCGGCGCCAGGCCAGTGCTCGACCCCGCGCCCGCTATCTCGATCCGGCGTAGGCCCGGATTGGCGACCAGTGTCAGGCGGTCGGTCAGCCCATATTCGACCAGCGCAAAGGCCATGGTCTGGTCATAATCGGGAGCGGCCGTCGCATCGCCGTCGTTGTCGAACTTGTCGGCCGCGTGCGAATAAATCAGCGAGGTGATGATCCGGCCCTTGCCCTGATCCATCGTCCACGGCCCGGCAATCGCGGGCGACGCACTCGCCGCTGTGGCGATGCCGGCAAGGGTGAGCAGCGTCTTGGTCCCGATCATTTGCCGCAAATTCCCCATAATGGTCGACAGATGCACTGGTTCGCGTGATACACGCTTTGAATTGCCCGCCAAGGTCGTATGTCCATTGATCGCCCGGACTTCCCAACGCTGAACCGGCGCGTGTTCGTCGCCGCGGCAGCTGCATTGCCGATCATGGCGGCGGCTGATCCGATTATTGCGGCAGCAGCGCAAGAACCGCCAACGCTGCAGGACATGGCAGGTCGCGCCGGCATGCTGTTCGGGTCGGCGGTGTGGGCAGCGCGCCTGGCCGACGATCCCGATTATCGGGTCGCGATCGCCCGCCAATGCGGAGTCGTGACGCCGGAGGCCGAACTCAACTGGTCGTCGCTGGAGCCGGAGCGCGGCCGGTTCGATTTCACCGGTGCTGACTCGATCGCTGCCTTCGCCAAGGCGACATCGAAGACGATGTACGGCCATTCGCTGCTGTGGCACCTGAGCATTCCCGAATGGGGGGCCAAGGCATTGGCGGGCGAGCGCGACTGGGCGCTGGTCAGGCGCTTCCTGTCCTCGGTCGTGCCCCGCTATCGCGACATCGCCCACGGCTGGGACGTGGTCAACGAGCCGATCGAGCCCGGCGATGGCCGCGCCGACGGGCTTCGCCGCTCACCTTATCTCGACGCATTCGGCCCCGGCTATATCGAGCGCGCGCTGGCCGAAACTCACGTCCTCGACCCAGCCGCCAAATTGTACGTCAACGATTATGGCTTCGACTATGCGATCGCGGCCGAGGACCAACGCCGCAAATCGATGCTGGCCCTGCTTGAGCGGCTGCTCAAGGCTGGCGCGCCAATCGCAGGACTTGGGGTCCAGGCCCACCTCGACCTGACCAAGCAGGCGCATTTTTCGCCGATCGTCCTGCGCGATTTCCTCAACGATGTCGGAAGTCTTGGGCTTGAGATCCGGATCAGTGAAATGGACGTGAAGGAAGCCGATACGGCGCAGTCGTTCGAGCAGCGCGATCGCGCCGTGGCCGAAGCGGTACGCGCATATCTGGAAGTCGCACTGGCCAATCGCGCAGTCGGGAGTGTCACCTGCTGGGGGTTGAGCGACCGATATTCGTGGCTGAATACTGGCGAAATCTTGAACCGCGGGCTCCCGCTCGACCGCGATTTTTACATTAAACCTGTGTTTAACGTGATCCGGTTAATGCTGGGCCAGCGAGCAGGCTTAGCAGATGCGTAACCATTTCGGCTTGGGCGGCTTTAACGATCGCGTACGTAGGGACGTGTCCTGGTTTCAACCGGGATGCAGCCGCTCATGCGCTTGTCGCGCCGATCAATGTTACAGGGCCTTGGCGCCGTGCCAACAGCGGCGATGATCCCGTCGATTGCGGCCGCAGGTGTAGTCCAGTCGGACCTTGGCAAGCGCCGGATCGGCGCCGCGATCCGCCCCGAGCAATTGATGAAGGGCGCCGCGCTGGAGCCCCTGATCCGCCGGGATTGCGATCTTTTGGTGCCGGAATATCACGGCCATTGGAGCGCGGTGGAGTGGGTCGAGGGCAGCCCCTATCACGGCAATTACGATGCGATCGTTGATTATGCCCGGGCGACCGGAAAGACCGTTCGCGGCCATTCGTTGATATGGCAGCAAATGACCCCCGACTGGGCCAAGGCGGCCATGGCGCGCGATCGCGATTGGAACCTCGTCCGCAGTCATTTTGCGTCGCTCCTGCCACGCTATCGCGGCAAGATCGGCGAATGGATCGTCGTCAACGAGATGATCGATACAGAAGACGGCGACGACGGCATCCGCCGGACCAGTTTTCAGCAGGCTTTCGGCAATGATTATGTCGCACGTGCGCTCGAATCTGCTCACGAGTTCGACCCCGATTCACGGCTGATGATCAACGACTATAGCCTGTACCACGACAATCCGGTCGACCGGCGGCGGCGCGCGCGCCTGCTACGCCTGGTTGACTCGCTCAAATCGGCCGGAGTCCCACTGCATGCGGTTGGGATCCAGGGGCATATCGAACTGGCCAAGGGTGCGGTGGCGCAGGCCGAGCTAAGCGCCTTCCTGCGCGAATTGGCGCAGATGGGCGTGACACTCGACATTACCGAGCTCGATGTCCTCGAGGACAATCGCAATGCCGACCTCGATCATCGCGACCAGACAGTCGCAGGGGCAATCGAAGCCCTGATCGATGTCGTGGTCGACGAGCCGGCGGTGAAGAGCATCGTCACCTGGGGGCTTAGCGATCGCGACAGCTGGCTTCAGGAACGGAGCGATGCCACCCGCACCGCGCAGGTCTGCTCGCCGGTCGATTGCAATGGGCTCAACCGCGGCCTGCCCTATGACGGCGCCTTGCGATCCAAGCCGATGCGCACGGTCCTGGAGCGCTTCGCCGCTTGACGCGCGATTGCAGCGGTGCCCTGAGCGCGCGGCAGCGGATCACAGCGTGTGGTTTTCGGACTTATCCATGATCAACTGCTCATTGGCGTTGACCTTGACCGTGCGTTCCCACACCAGCCCGCCGTCGTGGAGGAACATCCGCCAACCGATGATGATCGGAATGACCCAGATCAGCCCCCACACCATCAGGTTGAACGGGTTGCAGCGGAGCAGGTAGCGAACCCGGTCGATCTTGCGTTCGAGGACCGCGTCGGTACGCTCCCACACCGTCCGATAGAGGATGAACAGGGAGATGAGGTAGGCGACCGCATTGCCGACCGATACCAGCATGGTCCAGGTCGGGATCGGACTGGTCCCTTCAATCAGTCGGACCATTGCCCAAATTCCGACCGGAATCCCGATCGGCGCGATCAGATAGCTCAGGCAGGGAAGGAACAAGAGCCACGCCTTGGCCCGTTCAAGCTGGGTGAAGCCGAGTTCTTTGAGCGGCACGTCGAGGGTCTGGAAAAAGCCCGCCACCCAGCGTTTGCGTTGGGTGATGCCGTGGGCGAAGGTGCGCGGCACTTCCTCGATCAGCGGTTCTTCGATGAACCCCAATCTGCGCCCGTTTTTCCACAAACGAAGGCCAACCTCGGGATCCTCGATCGTGATCCACGGGTGGAAGCCGCCCAGTTCGAGCAGGTCCGAAGCTTTGTAATAGAGACCCTTGCCGAGCATCCAATAGGGCTGCGTGCCATCGGCAGTGAAATGCGCATATTTGCGACCGTCCCAGGTCATGTGATCGAAGGCGTGAAAGCTGGCGGCCATGGTGTCGTTGAGATTGCCGGCGATATTGCTCGCCTGGAGCACGTCATAATGCTGGATGCCCATCGCCGCGGCGCGAAAATGATTATGCTGCGGGCATGAATCGGCGTCGATATAATTGACCAGGAAGTCGGGCCCGCCGCGATTGGCCTCGGCCACGCGGTAGAAGGCGTAGATCAACTGGCGGGTCTTTTTCGGCGGCAGGTCGCGCACCCCCGCACGCGGCCCGCGATGCCACCAATAGACATGGTCGTTGGCCTGCCAGTTGTGCCACACCAGATCCCACGAGTGATCGCTGGTCGGCGGAATTGGCAGGATTTCGAGGAACGAAAATTCAGCTCTCAGCCGCTCGAGGGAGGCAATAGTCGCGTGGTCATTATCGTTGGGAATGGCGATGACGCGCAGCTTGTCGCGCGGATAAATTACCTGCGACAGCGCGCGAAAGGTCGTGTGCATGGTCGATTCAAGTTCGTCGAGCACCGGATAGAAGACGACGATCGGTGGCATCGCTGCCTCCGGCATCTCGTCGACGCCAGTCATGTCGACAATGTTGGTCGGCAGCCGAAAGATATAAATTTCGATCAGGAACGACAGCAGCCACAGCACTTGGGTCACCACGAAGGCGGCCGTCAGCGCGGTATTGATATCGTATGCGGATGGCATCATGACTACGGTTCAACGCCTGCGCCGGGCAAGTCGGCCTAGCCGTCCTGGCCGGGCTTCACGCGCTTGCGCGATGGGCGCAGAGCGAACGCCGCGAGCAGCGAGCCTAACAGCAGCCCGCCGACAAGGAAAATCGTGCCCTTGTTGCGGTCCCACCAACTGGCCTGCTGAAACTCGGTCGCGACTTTGAGCCGGTCGCGCCCGGTGGCCATCGCTTGCATGGTGCCGCTCGGCGATACGACCGCCACATTGCCCTGGTTCAAGTACATGTTGGTCGGCACCGCGCCCGACGCCGCGGGGCGGACCCACAGGACCGGCCCGTCGTCGCGCTCGAGCATTTCGATGATCGTGTCGTCAGTCGCTTGCGGCATGTCGAACGATGCACTGCCGTCGCGTTCCATTATGCGCATCCGGCCATTGGCCAGGCTCATTGGCGCGTCGAGGCCGGCAGGCGGGGTATCGCCGACCAGGATAACCGCACCCGACGCGGGCATTTCACCGAAGCTAACCGACACCGGGACATTGGGTGACAGCATCGCAGCGGCGACCCGCGCCGCGAATGGCAGTGCCGCCGCGTCTTGCAGAATGACGGTCACGCCGCCGCTGGCGGCGCTGGCGAAATTATGGAAGTCGCCGCCCGGTTCGGGCGCGCCGAGGATCACCTTGCTCGACGCAAGCAACTGGGCCGGCATCGGATAGACCGGACTGTCGCATCCTTCTTCGACATTGCGGTCGACGCGCACCGTCAGCCAGTTCATCGAATTGGTCACCCCCGGCGGGGCTTCGAGGTTGAGGTGGACGATCCCGGTTTTTCCGGGCGAGCCAGCCTGCAGCATCAGATCGTTGATCCAGCCTGACACCCTGGTGCTCGGATCGCCCGGCAGCGTGGCGACATCGGCGGTCATTCCGGCGATCGAGCGGCCGCCGGGAATGCGCGCGGCGGGAAGCGCGATGGTCCATTGATATTCATGGCCGACGCGAACAATCGACTGATTGGCACCAAGGTCGGCCAGGGTCAGATCGGCCGGCAGCGGCCGGGTTGAGGCCAAGCGGTCGATGGTCGAGGCGGTAGGGATGATGCCCGTGCCGGAAAACAAAGCGCGCACGGCGCCGGCGGGATCCTTGCCGCCGACGGCCAGTGCGGTCGGGTTGATCACGCGCAGCGCCGGCTGGGCGGCATCGCCGATCTGGATGACATGGTCCTGCGGGCCAGCGCCCATGACGAGTTTGGAATCGCCGCGCGCCGCGAACACCGACAGCGCCGCCGCCGCCTGCGCCGCATTGGGGCGTTGGGGCAGGACCACCGTCGGCGCGTTACCGACCAGCAGGCCGACGGTTGCAGCCGGCGGTAATTGGCCCGGGATCGGGGTCAAGGTCAGCCCCCCGTGACTGTCGAACATCAATTTATCGGCTGTGACGCGGCGATCGAAACAGCGATTGGGCGTTGCTCCACCACTGTAGATCAGAGTGACTGTCGCAATATCGCCGACAAAGGCTGACAGCGGCAAGTCGAGCGAAATCGTGCCATCGCCCGAGATTGGGAATTGGCCCAGAACGCGCTCACGCGACATGACGGTGACGGTGCGGGTCGCCTGGACCGCGGCACTCGCTTTATACGGCAGGACAAGCTTGGCCGCTTGCGCCCATTGGCCCGGCGGGACTCGGAACGACAGGTCGCTGCGCCCATCGAGCCCATCGAACGACAAGCCATCGCGAAAGCCGAGAATCGCAAGCGAGATGGTCGCTTCAGTAACGCCGGTCGCATCCGCGACTGGGTCCGCACCCGCAGCGTTCGACGGGAGCGTCGCCGCGACCGTTTGCATGGCCGGTGGCAGTTGCTGTGCAACGCCAAATTGACCTGCCAGCGGGATCGCTGCGGCCGAAGCTAGCAACAGGGAAGCGACAGCAATGCCACGGGACATGAGAGTTCAACCTTCGAATTTTTGGATTGGTGGACGCCCGCCACCTTAAGCACCGACTATGGCCCAGGGAATTAACGAAAAATAGTCCCGGACAATAGCGTGTACCGGGAAGGGACGTTTTGAACCGTCAATCCGCCGGCAGTTCGAGGGTCGCACCGACCATCGTCGCCGACTTGAGCGAGCTGACGAATCGCGCGATCTCGGCCGGGGGTTCGCCGCGCGCGATCCGCTCGACAATCGCCGAGCCGCTGATCACCCCGGCCGCGCCCTCGGCCGAGACCGCAGCGACATGGTCTGGCGTGGCGATTCCGAACCCGACCACCGGCGGCGGCGCACCAGCTTGATCGAGCCGAGCGAACAGCGCGCGCTGGTCGAACCGGCGGCCTTCGCCCTGCCCGGTGACCCCGGCGCGCGAGACGCAATAGGTATAGCCCGACGACAATTGCGCGATCCGGGTCAGCGCCGAATCGCCGATATTTGGCGCCGCGATCATCACCAGGTCGATGCCCGCCGTTCGCGCGGCCTCGGCATAAGGCGCGGCCTCGAGGCTGGGCACGTCGGCGATCAGCAGGCTGTCGGCGCCGGCCTCGGCCAAGTCGTTGCAAAAGGTCACCGGCCCGCGCGCTGCGACGATATTGGCATAGGTCAGGATGCCGACTGGAACGTCAGGGTGGCGAGCGCGGAACGCCGCCACTAGCGCGATCGCATCGGCTGTCCGCACCCCCGCCGCCAAGGCGCGCATTCCGGCCGCTTGTATGACCGGGCCGTCGGCGACTGGGTCGCTGAACGGAATACCGAGTTCGATCATGTCGGCACCGCCCGCGACGAGCGCGTCGAGAATGTCCGCGCAAGCTTCGAGCGTCGGGTCACCAAGCATCACGAACGCACCCAGCGCGACCTCATTGGCGCGGCGCAGCTGATCGAACATGGCGGCGTAGCGGGTCATGCCGCAACGCCCCTCGCGCGGTCGGCCAGCAAATGCTGGGCCTGGGCCACATCCTTGTCCCCCCGCCCCGACAGATTGACCAGCAAAATCCGATCTTCTCCTGTCGCTGCAAGCTCCATCGCGTGGGCCAGGGCGTGACAACTTTCGAAAGCGCCGACGATGCCCTCCTTGCGCGCCAGCAGCGCAAAGACGTCGAGCGCCTGCGCGTCGGTCGCGCCAACATAAGAGGCGCGGCCAATGTCCTGGAGGTGGGCATGTTCGGGGCCGACCGCCGGATAATCCAGTCCGGCAGAAACCGACCAAGTGTCGGCGACCTGGCCGTCCGAATCTTGCAGCAACAAGGTCTCGGCGCCGTGGAGAATGCCGGTTCGTCCGCGAAGCAGCGTGGCGCCATGCTCGGCCCCGTCGAGACCCCGGCCTGCGGCTTCGACCCCGATCAGCGCGACATCCGGGTCCGCGATGAAATTGGCGAAGATGCCCATCGCGTTCGACCCGCCGCCAACGCAGGCGATCACCGCGTCGGGCAAGCGCCCTTCGATCGCCAGAATTTGCTCGCGCGCTTCCTTGCCGATCACGCGCTGGAACTCGCGCACCATTAGCGGGAAAGGATGCGGGCCGGCGACCGTTCCCAGCAGATAATGGGTCGTCTCAAAACTCGCGGTCCAGTCGCGCAACGCCTCGTTGACCGCGTCCTTCAAGGTCCGCCCGCCGCTCGTCACCGGCACCACCCGCGCACCCATCAATTCCATCCGGAAGACGTTGAGCTGCTGCCGCTCGACATCGTCGGCGCCCATGAAGATCACCGTTTCGAGATCGAACAAGGCGCCGGCGAGCGCCGTCGCGACGCCGTGCTGGCCGGCCCCGGTTTCGGCGATCAAGCGGGTCTTGCCCATGCGCTTGGCGAGCAGCCCTTGGGCGAGCACCTGGTTGGTCTTATGGGCGCCGCCGTGAAGCAGGTCCTCGCGCTTGAGGTAGATGCGGGTCGCGCCGTGACCAAGGTTGCGGCAGCGGGTAAGCGGGGTTGGCCGCCCAGCATAGGTCGACAACAGTTGATCGAGCTCGGCGTGAAAAGCCGTGTCTTCGGCGGAATCGAGAAACGCGGCCTCAAGCTGCTCAAGTGCCGGGACCAGGATTTCGGGGACATAGGCCCCGCCAAAGCGCCCGAAGCGGCCGTCGAGCCTCATGCCAGATCTCCGCGCGACAAAGGCCGCAGTGCAGCGAACAGCGCGGCCATCCTGGCGGGGTCCTTCTCCCCCGCGCAGGCTTCGATCGATGAACAAAGGTCGATTCCATAGGCACCGACGCGCGCGGCTTCCGAAGCATTGTCGGGTCCGATTCCGCCCGCCAGGAAAGCGCCGGCAAGGTCGTCGCGCCCGGCAATGAGCGACCAGTCGAAGATCGCGCCGCTTCCGCCCGAACCGCTGTCGAAGACAGTGCGGTCGGCACCGTCGCGCGCTGGGGCACCATCGGCGCTCACTGCCAATATCTCTATATCTGCGAGCGCCGAGCGCACCGCTGCGGCATCCTCGGCACCGTGCAGCTGGACTGCATCGAGCTCGAGCTCGCGCGTCACCGCGACGATCTCGGCGAGCGGTGCATCGCGGAATACGCCAACGGTCTTCAGCCCGTGGCTGCGCGCAATCGCAACCAGACCGCGCGCCTGCTCGACCGTGACTGCGCGCGGAGTTCCGGGGACGAAAATCATGCCGACGTGAGTCGCTCCTGATCGTGCCGCCAGCTCGACATCCTGGGCGCGCATCAGGCCGCACAATTTCACCCGGCCGAACACCAGCGAGCGCGCCGCATCGACGATATCGTCTGCAGCCATTAGTGACGACCCGACCAGGAAGGCGTCGGCAAGGGGCGCCAGCCGCTCCACATCGCGACGCGACGAAATGCCCGATTCGCAAATCACCAGCACCTGCTCGGGCACTGCCGGAGCCAGCCGCTCGGTCACCGCAAGGTCGGTCCGCAGCGACTTCAAATCGCGATTGTTGATGCCGACGATGGTCGCCCCGAGGGCCAGCGCACGCGCCAGTTCAGCCTCCTCATGAACCTCGACGATCACGTCCATGTTCAGCCTTTTGGCCTCGGCCATGACCGCTGCCGCGCCGTCGTCGTCGAGCACCGACATCATCGCCAGCACCGCATCGGCACCGGCGGCGCGGGCCTCGCTAACCTGGCTCGGAGAGACGACGAAGTCCTTGGCCAAGATGGGGCCTTCGAAGCGTGCCCGCACCGCGCGCAGATCGTCGAGCGAGCCGCCGAAGTCGGCGCCGTCGGTGAGCACGCTGATCGCATCGGCGACCGGCGCATAAGCAGCGACCGCGGCCTCGAGTGAGTGGCGCGCGACATGGCCCGACGGACTTCGCCGCTTGACCTCCATGATGAAGCGCGCGCCAGGCTGGGCCAGCACAGCGCGAAGCGAGCGGGTCGGGCCAAGCTCAGGATCAGCGAGCACCGGCGATCGAGCGGCGACTTCGATGCGCTTTCGCTCGACGATGCGCGACAGGACATCAACCACGGCTGGCCTCGACAAATGCCGCCAGCACGCGTGCCGCGCCGCCGCTGGCTAGCGCGTCAGCGGCCATCTTCGCTCCTTCCCGAAGATCGGGGACAGTGCCAGCGGTCATCAACAAAGCGGCGGCGTTGAGAATAACGATGTCCTGCTCCGCGCGGCTTGCCTGGCCGCCGAGCAAGGCGTTCATGCGCGCTGCATTCTCTGCCGGCTCGCCGCCTTCGATCACCGCCAGCGGTGCGCGCATGAGCCCGGCGAGTTCTGGAGTCAGCTCAATCTGGCTCATCGTTTCGCCGGCCAGCATCACCGCCTGGGTCGGCCCGTGGAGCGCCACTTCGTCGAGGCCGTCGCCGTGGACGACCAACGCCCGTTCGACCCCCATCGCCTGCAGCGTCCGCGCGATCGGCAGCAGCCGCGCCGGGTCGGCGACGCCGAGCAATTGCACCGGCGGCCGCGCCGGGTTCACGCACGGCCCGAGCAGGTTCATCACCGTTCGAACGCGCAATTGCCGGCGGACCAGCGCGGCATGCTTCATCCCCGGGTGATAGAAGGGCGCGAACAGGAAGCAGAAGCCGGTCTGGTCGAGCATATGCCGCGACGTGGCGGCATCAACGTCGATCCTGGCGCCGAGTGCCTCGAGCACGTCGGCCGAACCGCAGCGGCTAGAGACCGAGCGATTGCCGTGCTTGGCGATCGGCAGGCCGCAGGCCGCTGCGACGAAGGCGGTCGCGGTCGAGACGTTGATCGATCCCGAGCCGTCGCCGCCAGTGCCGCAACAATCGGCGAATATATAGTCCGGCCGCTCGAACGGTTCGGCGGCAGCGGCGAGCGCGCGCGCCGCACCGATGATCTCGCCGTCGGTTTCGCCCTTCATGCGCAGCGCGATCAACATGCCGGCAATCTCCGCCGGTTCGAGCCGACCAAGTACCAGCCGCTCGAACAGATGAAGCGAATCCTCGGCATTGAGGTCTTCGCCCGAGAGCAAGCGCGGCAACGGGTTGGGGACCGGGCCAAGGTCGGGCGGCAAGTGACCGTGGGGTAGCTCAGCGGGGGCATCGGCGGGGACATCGTGGGCGAGGACAGCGGTCATGGTCATTGGGGAAACTCCGGATCGATGGATAAGAGCGCAAAAAGAAAAGGCCCGCTCGAACGGCGGGCCTTCAGTCGGATGATCCTTCGCTTGGGAAGGACTATCGGCTGCGCACGCGCCATCGAGCAGGCCCACGCCACCACCAACGCGGCGACAGGGTCGCAGCGGCTGGGGTCGAGACGAGGTTTGCAGGGCTATGCATCGCCCTAAAAAAGCTGCCGACGCCCCAATTGTCAAGCGCGCTTCATTCGCTCAAGCGAAAATAGCGGCCGATTAAGGTGGGTTAGCAAAGTCAGGATCCATGCGTTGGCTACCGCCGAAGCTGTTCTTAATCGCCGAGCGGCCGCGATAATGCGTTGCGGCGGGCACTCAGCATCAAGCGCTTGTTTATCGGGATTTTACGACGCACACCCAGCGTCACAAGCGATGCCGTATTGCCGTGCAAAAGTGAGCGAATAGAGCCGATGAAATTTCTTGGGACAATGGTGCTGACCTTGCTCGCGATGCTCCCTCGGCCGGCCGCAGCAGAACCGATGACGATCGACCACGTCACGATCGTTGATGTCGCAGATGGAACACGGGCCCCGGATCAAAGCATCAGCTTCGATGGTGACCGAATTACCGCGATCGGCCCTGCTCCCTTGCGCGGGCCAGGGCGGCGGGTCGACGGCACCGGGCTCTTCGTCCTCCCGGGCCTGTGGGACATGCATGTCCATTCGCATCGTGAGCGGCGCTGGACCTATCATTATCCCTTATTTCGCGCGTTCGGAATCACCGGCGTGCGGGATGCCGGCACCCATCTCGGCTCGGCCCTCGCCCTGCGCGAGCAGGCGAAGGCCGATCCACTCGCGCCAAGGGTGATCTGGGGCAGCCAGATTGTCGACGGCGCTCCGCAGGTGAACAGCTTCGGCCTGTCCGCCGAGGACGAGACGAGCGCTCGTCACCTTGTCCGCGAACTGCATCGGCTGGGCTTCGACTTTCTCAAGGTGTACGACCGTCTGTCGCCCGGCGCCTATGACGGCCTTACGTCGGAGGCACGACGGCTCGGCATGCCGATCGAGGGTCACGTTCCGCTTGCCTTGTCGCCTGATCGGGTCATCGCC
The DNA here is from genome assembly GCA_039920065.1 of Sphingomicrobium sp. GTDB lineage: Bacteria > Pseudomonadota > Alphaproteobacteria > Sphingomonadales > Sphingomonadaceae > Sphingomicrobium. The sequence goes on from JBDSEL010000089.1 coordinate 33,539, forward strand.
TCGGGCCAGCGCTTGATCGATCATCTGACGCTCATCGCCGAAGGATGTTCGCCGCGCACGCTGGCTGTGGTCAACCGCAAGAATGCAGAGGATCCGATTGAGAGTGACAGCCTCTCGATCCTCATGTCGAACGAAGTCAGATCAGCGATGACGCCCTTTGACATCCGCACCTGCCAGCCGCTTTTCGATCGGCTTGCCCGCGGGCAAGTCTGGCAAGTGCCGACTTTCGTACAGCTCGAGGCCTTCGTCAGCCCAACGCCGCCGGCTGCCTGGCCAGCGCGCCGCGATTACGTCAGCCCGGGTCTGCAGGCGGATTGGGAGTCTTCCGCGAAGGAGGTCGATCTGGCGGCCTTGGCCAATGGGCGGCGGATGCTGGACATCCAATTGTCGCTGCTAAAGCCAATGGCCGATGCCGGCGTTCCGATCCTGGCGGGTACAGATAGTTCGAACGAGATCTGGGTGTTCGCCGGTTATAGCCTACATCGCGAGTTGGAATTGTTTGTGAAGGCCGGCCTGTCCCCGCTTGGGGCCATCCAGACGGCAACCCTCAACCCGCGCATTTATGCAGGGCACGATCGCGCGAAGCCCTTGATCCGAGCCGGCGAGCGCGCCGACCTCGTACTATTCGCGGCGGATCCGACGGCCGACATCGCAAATCTTGCCACAATACGTGGCGTAGTCGCGCGCGGCCTGTACCACGATCGCGCTTCCCTTGACGCGCTGCTGGTCGACGCCAAGCTTCGCGCCAAGAAGGCTGGGAGATGATTCTTGCACTTGGCAGCTGCCCGGAATGTCGGTGCGCAGAGATAGTCAGAAATGAGGAATCAAGTGTCCGCGATGGGTGGACGGCGGAGATTCCGGCAGGTTATCTCGCCCATGGCCAATCTTCGAGTATGTAACCAACGCCCGAACGGACAAGAACACCACCAATTATGACCTCAAGACTTGCAGCTGCAGTGATTGCAATTATCGCCTGGGTGGGTTTGGCAATTCAACTTAGGGCGAGCTACGGCCTAACGGGATCATTGACGCAAAGTCTGTGGGTCATGGTTCGATATTTCACCGTAATAACGAACCTTATCCTCGCGTTGATTTTCACCGGTATCGCTCTAGGCAATCGGCGCTGCGAAAGCGGCCCGGTTGTAGGTGGCGTCACTCTCGCCATAATTTTGGTTGGTGTGATTTATGGCCTACTGCTCCAAGGGAGCATTGAGCTAAGCGGCGGTGCGGCAGTCGCCGATTTGCTCCTGCACAAGGTGACGCCCATCCTGGGGGTTGGCTACTGGGCTTGGTTCCAGCGAAAGGGGCAACTCCGTCCGATCCACCCGTGGATTTGGACGCTGCTGCCACTCGCTTACTTCCCCTATGCATTGCTCCGAGGGGCGATTGAGGGACGTTATGCTTATCCCTTTATGGACGTCGATCGGATTGGTTGGCCAGCAACGCTGCTCAACGGAACGCTGATCGCTTGCGGGTTCTTGATTGCCGGCTTCGCAATGTTTTGGATTGATCGGCGACTGGCGACCGGCAAACGGTGGGGCTGAAGCTGAGTTCATGCGGAGCGATATGAAGGCGTAGCGCGTATGTAATTTGCCCTGCGTCCTAATTTGCGGAGCTGCCTACAACGTCGCGAGATGGCGATTGTCAAAAGTGTGAACATAATCGCCAGCAATCTCAACTTTGCGCTCCATCGCTTCGATGATTGGGACCGAGAAATCCACTTTCGAAAGGCTAGAGCAGCTCCCAAGATTGCCGGGGGAGAATACGTTAACCTCGAGAATCTTATCCCCCACGATATCGATTCCGACCAAAAACATGCCGTCTGAAATGAGTTTGGGACGGATCATTTCCGCCACGGCCAGTTCGGTTTTCCCAATTTCCACCGCCTTTGCGGTACCACCTGCATGGATGTTGGAGCGAATGTCGTCCTTCGAAGCTACCCGACGCAGCGCAGCATATTTCCCGTCGATTTGAAGCGGCACGCCGTTCATAAGGAAAAGGCGAATGTCACCTTTCTTGGCCGCGGGCACATAAGCTTGGGCTATGATGTAACCGTCGCGTCCGATCGCCTCTATCATTTGGTTTAGATTAGCCGCCGATTTGGTGTCGAGCTTGAATACGCCTGACCCACCCGATCCCTGTAGTGGCTTGAGGATAATCTCTCCACCGTGCGCCTTGGCGAAGGCCTTGATATCATCGCTATGGCGCGTGATCAGCGTCTCCGCGCGCGCCTCGCTTGGGAAGGATTGAAAATACAGCTTGTTAATAGCTTTGCCCAGGGCGTCCGGATCGTTGAGTACGATCACGCCGTGCTTGACGGCCTCGCGCCCGAACAAAATACCCGCCTCCGCCGCCCACGGCATGGTCTGCGCGTCAAGCGATGGGTCGTTGCGCAACATCAGGATGTCGAGTTCGGCCACATTTAGCTGGCGAGTTTCATTGCCAACTTCTTTCAGGGCCGCGAACATCTCTTCGCGATTCTTCCATTTGGACTGGGGCAAAAAGCGACCATGAACGTGGAGGCCATCGTCGGGGGTAAGCACGAAATCCGACGGAGTGACATAGCAAACCTCATGCCCTCGCATGGCCGCCTGATGCGCCAGGACCGTTGTCGTATAGCCTGGAAACTCACGTTCGATATCGTTGACAAAAAAGGCCAGGCGCAACCGCTTACTCCTCGTTAAGAATCGAACCGAGACTGGTCCTTCCCCGCAAACGCGCGATGCGCGCCTTGGTATCCGGTCGGGTCATGAATTCCGGAATAAGCCGCGGTGGTCGGAGCAACCCGCGCTGTAACAATTCTTCGATCAGCGGCGCGTGCGCGGGTGCGATCTTGCCCAACCAGCAAAAGTCGAGCGAGGTGCCCGACGCGACCAAGTCGATCACTGCTTTAAATCCTTGGAGGTAGATTAAGTCCTTGGCCAGCCCACCGGACCGGTACACACGGGCGCTGATGTTGAAGGCGGTGCGCTCGCTGAATTCATCACTGAGTAGGCGAAAGCACTCGGCAAAGTCGGCACCGTTGAGCATTGCATCGACCGCAACCACTCGGCCCGCGAGCATCCGCATGCGCGACGTGGTCAGCCCTCCGACCGCATATTCGGCGAAAACGCCAAGGCCTTCCTGCAGCCCCTCGTAGCCGGCGAGACCGGTGCGGAAAGCCGACAATGGCTGGAGACTGCCGTTGAACCAGGTGAGCAAATGCACGCTGACTTCGTGTGCGAGTAGGGCGTCGAGGCGGTGTCGTGCCAGCTTTGTGTCACGAGACACCAATAATTTCCCGCCCGATACCATCAGGCCGGCGGCAAGATCGTCGCGCACTTCTACGGCCGGCGCGAACCGCTCATCGAAGCTGGTGTAATTGGCAATCAATGCGCTTCCTGCGGCAGAGATGTCATCCGCACCAAGCATTTCACCCCGCGCCGGACGTTTGGGCGGCGCGGCGCCTAGAACGTCGTGGGCAGCCGCCAACAGCGCAGCGTCGACACCGCCGTAGAGAAGCATGGAGGCTGGACGAAACTTGGGCGTGTTGCGCGCCGACAGCATTGTCAGCTGATGGTCGATTTCCCGACGCTTCTCCGACAGCAAATTTTCGAGCAACGGATCCTCAAGCTTACTCAAGTCGATCGCATATAAGCGCCGCTTGGTGGCATCGGGATCGACCGTCAAAGGGCGGTAGTGAAAATTCGGAGGGCCCACCGCTCCGCCAACGAGAAAATCGGTCATCGCCTCCGCGGTATTGATCGGCGAAACCGAAAGTAGGAAGTCATAGCTGCGTGCGATCTTGTCGAGCTTGCGGTCGGCCGACAGGGCTGCGGCCAACAGAGCACTGCGGCCCAGCGATCGGTAATGCGCCGGTGCCGATCCGCGGCCCTCGGCTATAAACGCACAGGCTGCACGCAACAGCGCGTCGCCACCGGCGTTAGCGAGATCGCGGAAAAGTTGAGGATAAATCGCCCCACCGGGGGCCCGATGCACCGGCGGAAGTCCAAACGATACATGTGACAGGCCAGGCTCTTCGTTCACCAGGTCGCTTACGGCCGGTTCGAAATACGGAAGGGTTTGACGCTCGACGCCGCACCGGCGCAGATCGATTTCCACCTCCTCCATGGCATTCGCCAACGCCGTGGCGGCCCGGGTGGCACCGTTATCATTGTCCGACCCGATGACAACCCGGAACTGGGGTAGGTAAGGCGCATCGGCCGGCGTCTCCGGCGCGCTTACGTCGAAGAGCGACACAATCAATACTTCCCCGAAATTCGAGCGCATCGCCGCCACCACTTCGTGCAGGGCGGCGGCGGCGGCGTGATCGTCCTCCGGCTCCCAGACTATATAAGCGGGGCTGTTGGTCGCGATCCGGCGCGCAACGCTAAGCGCGGGCTCGTCGGATCTGTGCAGGACCAGGAAATGCAGCGGCCGGTCGATATGGACGCGGCCCTTGGCGCCGACCTTCTGTCGCAAAGAGCCCGTAGGCGTGAACTCGGCCACGAAGAGTTCGGGCGTCAAGTGCTGCGATGAGTGCCTCATCCGCCTAGCAGGGCCTCGGCGCGGTCGGCGATATGTTTGATCAGCTTCCTCATCGCGTCGAGTTCGGCAGGATTGGGCTCACCCGTCCATTCGTCCATGAAAAACTTTTTGAATTCGAGTGCGATCGCGCAAGCTTGACCAGGATAACGATCGTGAACGAAGCGTGTTTGCTCGCCCTTGCCTTGGAACGCGACATTCTCGCGGACGTCGAGCCGGCGGCCATTGAAATCGAATTGGCGTATTGCGTCCATCAGTGGGTCGAGCAGGAATGCCCATTGCTGGCGCGGCATGGAGAAGGTTCCGATATTGATGTCCGGCGCTAAATCTTGGGGGGTCGACGTGCCATCGGGACCGTCGCGGCGGTGGTTGTAACTGTGGACATCGATCAAAACGAACCGCGGATGGCGAGCTGCGACGCCGTCGAGCAAGGCCGCCAGCGAGCGATAATATTCGGCGTGAAGCGCAAGCGACGCAGCGCTCAGCGCCGGGTCGGCATTGTCGCCGCGCCACACCTTTAGCCCCCACGATTGCTCAACGGTCTCATACACCGCATTCTCGGCATTCCGGTTGAGGTCGAATTCAAAGCGCGAACGATGAACGATGACATGCGCGGGCACGTCCATCACCGACTGACCGGTGAACGGATCTTCCTCTCTCAGCCGGCTACCTTCTTCGAGGACCATCGCCGCTTTTATTTCAGGTCGAAGGTCATGGCCGTCGTGGATCGCCGTGGCCACCACAGCGCCTGGGCCGTGGCATACCGTCCACCACGGCTTCTGTTGATCGAGTTTTGAGCTTTTCATCAGGCTTCAAGCGCTTGGTGGCGGGATCGGTTGCGCGCCACTCGAAATCGGGTGCCTTGGATCAAGCCGCGAAGCAGAGTCGCACTGTGTCTTGCCGTCAGCAATGGGCCGAAAGTGGACAGCGGCGCATAGCGTCCGATGTGGAGGGGAAAGCGGTCGCTCGACTTCAGGGCGGACGATAATTCGTCCGGAGGGTTGGCCGGCCGTCGCCACAATTTGCTGTCCCGGATCTCGCCGATCAGGCGCCCGCGCCATAAATGCGACGCACATGATCGACTATGGTGGTGATGAATTTACCGTCGACCCCCCGCGCGGCAATGAACATCCGGAAATAAATTGATCCTGCCGCAAAGGTAAATAGCGCTTCCCGATCTACTTCCTTCGGTAATTCGCCACGGTCGACGGCCGCATCGAACATCGGATCGAGTTGAGCCATTCGCCGATCGAAATAGGCTCTTGAATAATCCGAACCGGAACGGGCGCGCAGTTCGGCGGCCGTTGCGATCAGCGCGGGGCCGAGCGGCGTTTCCAGGATTTCAAAGAGCTTCGTCAGAACAGATCGAAGATCCTTGGCGAAGCTCCCACTAAGCTTAGGAGTTACGTCGAACGCCGCTTTCGTGATGAATGCGTCGATGATCATCTCCCAGCGGTCGGAATAGCGACGGTACAGGGTCGAGCGCTCGACCTCGGCCAGCTTGGCGACGGTCTGGAAGGTGCACGCGTTGATTCCGCCCTGGACGAGCAATGTAAGTACCGCGTTAGTGACCCGCTCAGTGACCTCAGCGGTTCTCCCGCCCGGACGCCTGCGATTATTTCGGCTGTCTAACATTGACTCTCCAAAACATCGGCCACTAACGCGACATTTGAAGCATTAAGAGAAAGCTCACCAAATGTCTAGTCGCCACAAACGGCGCGTTCCAAACGCGCCGTTTTCGCTATTATACAGCCCTGGAAAGCCCGTCAGCCCGTTTACACGCAGGCTTGGGAAATGAGCTTTTCCGAGCGGACGGGCCTTCGTGTACTAATCAGCGGCATCAGCGATGGTGTTGGTCTGCCATGCGCTTTGGCGTTTGCCGAACGCGGCGCGGAGCTTATCCTTTGCGACATCGATAGCGCAGCACTGACTCGCGCGAACGACATGCTCGGCGGATTTTCGCGGTATTGCGACGTTATCTCGGAAATGAGCGTCGCCGCCTTCGCGCATGAGTTGAAGTCAAAATTCTCGGAAATCGATGTTATCATAAATGCCGCAGGGCGAGGCTATGTCCGCACGCTTGGGATGGTTCACTTGAGCAATGCGCTGATGCCCCTGTTGGGCAAATCCGGATCAGGGGGAATGATCCTCAATATCGCACCCGCCGGGGGCTACGTTTCGACCAAAACAATGTTCCCCTATGCCGGTTCGCAGAAAGGGTTTCAGTGTTTGTCGGATGCCATTGCAGCACAGGTGAAAGATTCGCCTATAAGTGTCATCAGCTTGGTCCCGAAGCTCCGACGAAAAACCGAGCATGTCGCCACTAACAAATTGTACCGCCTGGAGCGGATTGACGAGGACGAACTTGTCGATCGAGTGATTGCCGCGATCGGAGATAAGTGGCCCCAATGGCAGCGGCGGCGATCTCCGTTGAACCGGCGCGCTTGATAAAGGCTGGCGGAAAACTGCTACAAGTCTCGCCTTAACTCAGAGCTCGGCTAACGTCCGCAAATGGGTCGCTGCCGGACATTGCCTGGCATCCGCAACGAAGGGAAATTGGATCTCCAACAGGCCGGTTTATTCGCCGAGACGCAGTTGCTGGGGCCTCGCCCACTCTTCGATAATTTGCTTTTCGACTTGGGTCAGTGGTCGATCTCGAAAGCCTGGTCTGCGGAAATCTCTCTGATCAACTCCGGCCGGCCGAGATATTTTGCGAAGCAAATGTTGAGGATCGATAGGTTCGCCGAAGCCAATACCCACTAGCGGCGGCTGAACCCAAGCGACGAAGCCTTTGACGCTCAAATTTTTGCACTGAAACGTCACTGAAGTGTCCATCGCCGGGAGGCCCTCGCCAACGACACGCACCCCATGGGCAGAGAGATCATCAACTGTGACGGGAATGCGATCGCGTTCGCTTTCAATCGCCGCAGTTAACATGACACGTGCACGGGTGGATCGCCGCTCGTCGGCGCTGTTTTTCGTCATCGACGATTCTACTCCAATCTAGGCGGACGCGGCCCATTCCAAGTCTTTCATGTCCTAGCGCAAATTGGTTCTGCGCGTCTTAAGCTTACATCCATTTTGGCTATTTCGGCACCGGTTTCCCGCGATCGAAATCGGCTGGCACGGGGGACCGCCAATTACGAAGTACGAAACATGCAGTTTTTCGTGCGCCTGTCGCATTCGCATCAGAGCAGAGCGGCGTCGCCAAGGTTTACCGCTCTTTTTCGATGTGGGTTGAGGTGGAGGTAGAACTTACTGATGGGCAGTTTTTAGTAATTAAAACGATGTTTTAATTGGTCAATGGCGGAGCGGGAGTCCGCCCAACAACAACCGTTATCTACTTGTGTCTATTATAGAAAACTGAGCTGACTTGGATGCTGTCCCACACTTTTCCCCACGGGTCTCGTTTGGCACTGGGGTTTGACGCCACTGCGACGTAATGTCCGCATGGGTAGAAAGCGGACACTAATGCGTCTCGCCTACACGCTTGCCCCTCGGCCACGACGGTTTTTTCATCAGGAGCAGACAGTTTTCCAAACATACGCGCTGCCATTCCAAACTTGGGCTTGGCGGCAGGAAGTCGTTCCAATCGGCGGAATCATAGGCGACTGGATTGGTCTTATCGACGGCGGCATAATGGGTGCAATTGCTGGAGGGCGGATTGCAGGCAAGTCCAGTGCGTTGTCGCAAAGTTGTTGCTGTCTGCCGTCTACAAAAGTCCAGCGACATTCCGCTGAGGCCTGTGTCGACACAACCATGGCTCCAAAAAGAACAACCAGTCTTGCGGATTTCATAGCGCCCCCTGCTTCGCATGTTTCTCACATTCGATGTGGGAAATTCCTTAGCAGTTGTCTGCC
>JBDSEL010000090.1:0-5365 GCA_039920065.1 Sphingomicrobium sp.
CGCGTTGCTGAGCGCAGCGCTGAGCAAAGCGACGACAGCGCCGCAGCACGCGACGATGACTCCGAGAGCCCGCGCGATAGCGAACGCGATGGCGAGGAAGAGGGTGAAGGCGGACGCCGTCGTCGCCGTCGTCGCCGGGGCGGACGCGGTCGCGGTCGTCGCGACGACCGTCCGGAGCGCGGCGAAGAAGGCCAAGGCGAGGTCCAGCAGGATGCCGCCGACGCCGGCGGCGCTGCTCAGGACACTGCGCCGAGCCAAGCGGAAGACGGAACCGAGGAGCCCCGCGAGGGCGACCGCAAGCGCCGCCGTTCACGCGGACGCGGTCGCGGGCGGAGCGAGGGCGTCGAGCCCGGCACTTCGCCGATGATCGATATCGTGAGCGACGTCCAAGCGCCGTCCGCTGAGGCTGCGCCAGCCGAGGAAGCGACGCCCAAGGCCAAGCCGACGCGCGGTCGCAAGCCCAAAGCCGCCACGGCGGACACTCCGCCCGAGGTTGCTCAGGCCCCCGCCGCCGAAGCAAGCGACGATGGCGCCAAGAAGCCGGCCCGCAAACGCACCACCAAGGCCAAGGCCGGTGCCGAACTGGAAGCAGCGCCGGCTGCTGCGTCGAAAGCTTCAGCCGAAGCTGAAGAAGCCCCCGCCAAGCCCAAGGCCGCTCGCGGTCGCAAGCCCAAGGCGAATGCACCGGGCGCACCGGCCAAGGCGACGGCGAAAGCGGCCGCCAATGCTCCTGCCGACGGCGAGGATGACGATGGCGAGCCGCGCCGTGGCGGCTGGTGGCAGCGCACCTTCGGCTGATCGACATCAGCGGCTGGGTGAACGGCGGGTTTTCATCCGCCATTCACCCGCCGGGATGGTAAGGACCGGGCAATGACCTCGGCCCTGAACTGTCTTGTCCGCCAGCTGATGCTGGTGCTGGTTCTCGCCTTGAGCGTGATCCAGCCGGCCCGCGCGGCCGATGTCGGCGCTCTGCGCGACACCGAAACCGAGGCGCTGTTCAACGACATCGCCAAGCCTTTGGTCGAGGCCGCCGGGCTCGACCCGCGCAGCGTTCACGTCGTGCTGCTGCGCGATCCCGAGATCAACGCCTTCGTCGCCACCGGCCAGACGGTCTATATCCAAAGCGGGCTGATGATGGCGTCGGACAACGTCAATCAATTGCAGGGCGTTATCGCGCACGAGCTTGGCCACGTCGTCGGCGGGCATGCGGTGCGCTTCGATTCGGGGATCAAGTCCGCGACCGGCCTGACGATTATCACGATGGTGCTTGGTGCGCTGGCGATCGCCGCCGGGGCACCCGATGCCGGAATGGCCATTTCGGCGCTTGGCCAACAGGCCGCGATCGGCAATTTACTGACCTTTTCGCGCGCTCAGGAATCCTCCGCCGATCAGGCCGGGGCGCTGTATCTGGCCAAGGCCGGGGTCAGCGGCAAGGGCAGCCTGGAATTCTTCGGCAAGCTGCAGAACCGCGAATATCGCCTCGCGATCTATGCCAAGGACAGTTACGACCGCACCCACCCCTTGTCATCGGAACGGATCGCGGCGCTGCGCAAGACCTATATGGCCGACCCCGCCTGGGACCGGCCGAGCGATGCCAAGCTCGAAATGGCGTTTCAGCGGGTCAAGGCCAAGTTGATGGGCTTTTCCGAACCCAAGTCCGCAGTCAGCAAATATCCCGAGAGCAATCTCTCCATCCCCGGCCATTATGCGCGCGCTTATGCCTATCACGTCAGCGGCTATTCGGACAAAGCGTTGAGCGAGACCGAGGCCTTGCTCGCGGCGGCCCCCGGCGACCCCTATTTCCTCGAGCTCAAGGGCCAGGTGCTGCTCGAATCGGGCAAGCCCAAGGACGCGCTCGAGCCGCTGCGCGCGGCGGTTGCGGCAACCAATAATGCGCCGCTCATCGCCGGCATGCTCGGCCATGCCCTGGTCGCGACCGAGGATCGAACCAATTTCATCGAGGCCAAGACCGTGCTCAAGGCCGCGGTCAGCCGCGACAATGAGGATCCCTTCGCCTGGTATCAGCTAGGCGTGATCTACGACCGCGAAGGCGACGACTCGCGCGCGCAACTCGCGACCGCCGAGCGCAGCAACCTCGAAGGCAAACCCAAGCGCGCGCTGGCGAGCGCCGAAATTGCCATGAAAGGCATCGAGCCGGGCAGCCCGGACTGGCTTCGCGCGCAGGACATTGCCATGGTCTCCCGCGCCGAGATCAAGAAGAACAAGAAGCGCGGGAAAGACGAGGACGAGTGAGCGACATCGAGGTACAGCCCCGGCGCAAGGAGCGGGGCGGGTTTGGCGCGGCATTGCTCGGCGGGACGATCGGATCGCTGCTGACCGCGGCCATGTTCCTGTTTCCTCAAATCAGCAGCCGGATCGTGCGCAGCGGCATGATGGCGGACCCGCAAATCCTGCCCGACACGGTCGAAGCGCTGCGCGATGCGCAATATGCACCGGTGCTGGCGGCCAATCGCGCCGCCATCGAAACGCCGTTCGCGGCCAGTTGGAAGGGCGCTGCCAAGCCCGACGTCACGCTGGTCGAATTCTTCGATTACGCCTGCCCATATTGCAAGGCGTCGAACCCGGTGATCGACAAGCTGCTGACCGAGGACAAGGGCCTGCGCCTGGTCTATCGCGAATTGCCGATCCTGGGGCCCGAAAGTGTCGCCGCCGCACGCCTGTCGCTGGCGGCATCGAAAACGGGACGCTTCCAGGCTTTCCACGACCGCTTGTGGGAAGCGGGCAAGCCCGGACCCGAAACCATCGCCGCGGCCGCGGCTGCAGCGGGGATGGCCGCAACGCCGCCCAACGATCCGGCGATCGAGGCTGAGCTCAAAAAGAATTTCGACCTCGCCGGAAAGCTCGGCGCGACCGGCACGCCGGTCTTCATCGTCGGCGACCGGGTGATGAATAGCGCCGTCGGCTATGACGCGCTCAAGGAAGCCATCGCCGCCGCGCGGAAGACGAAGCGTTAAGTCGTCTCTCTGCCGCCGCTACCGGCTGAACAGCACCCCGTGGACGATCGCCTTGCCTTTGGCATTGTGGGGCCAGTCGGGACGGTTGAGGGCGATGGCGCCGCCCTTGCCGAAGGCTTCGTCGATCGACAATGCGCCGCTCTCCTCATCGAATTTGAGCATCGCCAGCCAGTCGCCGTGATGGCCGGTGACCGCCACCCGCCCCGAAGCGCGATCGGCCGCGATCCAGGTCTCACCAGTCCCCCAATCATTGGCGAGCAACGTCGGCCCCGTAGACGGCAAGGAAGTCGCCCTGCTTGGCATCCTCGTGACTGGCCCAGGCGTAGAGATTGGGCGCGGCAGTAACGCCGCCGGCGCTGCAACTGCAGTTCGCATCAACCGTCCCCCCAATCCGCAATTGCCGTCGCCAAGGGTGGACCCGCCTCCACCGCGAGTCAAAACGTCAGTCGGCCGCCGAAGCGCCCTTGAAACCCTGCGCGACGACATACCATTCGGAGCTGCCCTTGCGGCTGGCCGGGGGCTTGGCGTGTTTGACGGTGGTGAAATGGCGCTTCATCGCGGCGACTAGAACATTGTCCGCCCCGCCCGCCAGCACCTTGGCGACATAGGTGCCGCCAGGCTTGAGGATTTCGGCCGCGAATTCCAGTCCCGCCTCGACCAGTGCCATGGTCCGCAAATGGTCGGTCTGCTGGTGGCCGACGGTGTTCGCCGCCATGTCGGACATGACGAGGTCGGCGGGCCCGCCAAGCGCATCCCTGAGCAGTTGCGGCGCATCTTCGGCAAGGAAGTCCATCTCGAAGATGGTGACGCCGTCGATCGGGTCGGTCGGCAACAGGTCGATCCCGACGACCGTCGCACGCGGGTGGCGGCGGCGCACGACCTGGCTCCAGCCGCCCGGCGCGATGCCCAGGTCGATGACCGAACCGACCCCTTTCAAGAGCCCGAATTTCTCGTCCAGCTCGATCAGTTTATAGGCCGCGCGGCTACGGTAATTCTCGGCCTTGGCGCGTTTGACATAGGGGTCGTTGAGCTGGCGCTCGAGCCACCGGATCGACGAATCCTTGCGCCCCTTGGCGGTCTTGACGCGCTTCATCGGGGGCTCACAGGTTCCAGCCGTCGCGGGCCATGAGCGAGCGCAGGATCCCCTCGCGAATGCCGCGGTCGGCGATGCCGATGTTCTGCGCCGGCCAGATTTCGAGGATTGCTTCGAGGATCGCGCAACCGGCGACGACCAGATCGGCGCGGTCGCTGCCGATGCACGGCAGGGCCGAGCGCTGGGCATAATCCATACCGGCGATCATCTCGCTGATATTGCGCATGGCATCGACCGGAATGTGCAGGCCATCGACTGCTCGGCGATCATAAGACGGCAGCGCCAGGTGGACGCTGGCCAGCGTCGTCACCGTCCCGCTGGTGCCGAGCAGGCGGATCCCGTCATGCTCCTGCGGCAGCATGGCGGCGAAGCGCGCGAAGGCGTGGCGGGCACGCTCGCGCATGCGCAGATAGGCGCGCATGCGGTCGGGGCCCTCAAGCGCCTCGCGGCCCTCGCTCTCGGTCAGGCTGACCACGCCCCACGGCGCGCTGAACCAGCTGCGGATGCGCGGAATGCCCTCGGCCTGGTCGACCAGCACCAATTCGGTCGAGCCGCCGCCAATGTCGAAGATCAGCGCCGGGCCGTCGCCGGGCTCGAGCAATTTGTGACAGCCAAGCACTGCTAGCCGCGCTTCTTCCTCGGGCGGGATGATGTCGAGCAGGATGCCGGTTTCGTCGCGCACACGATCGGCGAAATACTCGCCATTGCGGGCCCGGCGGCAGGCCTCGGTGGCGACCGAGCGCGACAAGCTGACGTTGCGGCGGCGCAATTTGTCGGCGCAGATCGAGAGCGCGGCGACGGAGCGGTCCATCGCCTCGGCGCTCAGCTCGCCATTGACCGCCAGCCCCTCGCCCAGCCGGACGATGCGCGAGAAGGCGTCGATGACGACAAAGCCGCTGTCGTGGGGCCGCGCGACCAGCAAGCGGCAATTGTTGGTGCCAAGGTCGATCGCGCCATAGGTGTGGCGATGGCTATCGCGACGGGGCGCTGAACCCCGGTCTGACCTGGCCTCTCCCGCAGTCCCCTGCCGGAGAGCCGGCGCACTGGCACTTGAGGCCATTGGAACGCCCGTTCTGTTGCTGCACCGTCCCCCCTCGAGACGGCTGACTTAACGCCGTTTAATCACACCAAGGGGTGAGTCGGCAAGTTTGGACCCCCAAGCGCGCCCCAACGTTGACAGCGTGGCCGCTGATTTCTATCGACCCGCGGACCGCCGGCCCCCGTTCGAGCGCCGGTTTCGGCATTGCCCCGTCGTCTAACGGTAAGACTACGGACTCTGACTCCGTCTATTGAGGTT
>JBDSEL010000091.1:0-7178 GCA_039920065.1 Sphingomicrobium sp.
CGGACCCAAGCTTCGGTAAGCGATGATCCTCCGCAGCAGTGATCGAGATTCGTCGTCCGCGAGAAGGCGCATGGTTTGAGTCAAGGCCGCTTCATTCCGCCGCACGAATAGAAGGGTGCGAAATGCGTCAGTCGACTCATATCGCCGTTCGCCGCGCGGGAAGCGATCGGCATTCGGCCTTGGGGTGACGTTGACGCGCCTGGCACACTTGATGATTCGCAGCAGATTGCGAAGTTCACCCCGTGCCCCGGTGAGGAGGAAAGGAATTGCTGCAGAGGCCACGGCTCTCGCAGGAACTCGAAGTACCGATCGCAGACCCATCGCCAAAGGGTAATTGAAATTCCGGGTTTGTCACTGGTCTTCGCGACCGGTGCTCCACGTCGCAGTCCGTGGATACCCGCAAGACCAGAAGGACATCGCAATGAGCTTATCTTCCTTCGCTATCGGCGAGGCGGCGACGTCGTCGGGCGTGGCGCCATTGCCGGCGAATACGACGGCTACGCCGCGCCGGCGGCGCGTGGTGTCGCGCGCCGACAGCATTCCGGCACCTGAAAGCCGCTGACCTTCGAATTTTCCAAACGCAAAGGGCCACCATGACATTGCTATTGAAGAACCCCGATGCGGTCCTCGATTATTCGATCGACTGGGGCGCTGAATATCTCGACGGCGAGTTGATCGCGGCGAGTGCGTGGAGCGTGGAGCCGGCCGAAACCGGCGGCGTGACCATCGTCAGCGCCGACTTTTCGTCGAGCGCTACGACGGTCAAGGCGGCCGGCGGTGCGGTGGGCAAGCTCTACCGGCTGGTCAACCAGGTGACGACCGACAGCGGGCGGATCGACAGTCGTTCGATCTCGCTGCGCGTGGAGAAACGCTGATGAGCCCGGGCATGGCGCAACCGGCGGCCAGCCTGAGCGAGGCGCAGGCCTTCGTTCGTATCGAAACCGGCGAGGAAGAAGCACTGCTCGCGGCGATGGTTCGATCGGCCAGCGCGATCTGCGAGGCGTTCCTCAACCAGGTGCTGGTGGCGCGCGACTTCAGCGTCGACTTGCCAGCCAGCGGGGATTGGACGCGCTTGCCGCTGACCCCGGTCAAATCGATCACCGGCGTGGCCGCGATCAGCACCGACGGCAGCTCGAGCGCGGTGATGAGCACAGGCTATGCGGTGGATATCGATGCGCATGGCGATGGCTGGATCAAGCTTCACGCCGGAACGGGAACGACCCGGGTGGCGGTCAGTGGGCGGGCCGGCATGGCCGAAGATTGCAACGGCGTGCCCGAACCCATTCGCCACGGGATCCTAAGGCTGGCGGCGCATTTGTTCGCATCGCGCGATGACGACGGCGGCCAGCCGCCGGCGGCGGTGACCGCGCTGTGGCGGCCGTACCGCCGGATGAGGTTGACATGATCGGTGAATTTTCGGGCTTGCTGCGCGAGCGGATTGTGATCGAGCGGCCGGTCAGCCTGCGCAATGCGATGGGCCTGCAACAGCCGGGCTGGGAGCCGGTGTGCCGGTGCCTGGCGAGCGTCACCCTGGACAGCGTCGGGGCCGAAGCGGAGGGCCAGTCGCTGAGCGCGATGGCGCGGTTCAAGGTGCTGATCCGCTGGCGTGAGGGGATTGCGCTGGACCAGCGCATCCAATGGCAGGGACGAACCCTGATGGTGCGCCAGTTGCGCGACGATCCGCGCCGGCGCGACCGCATCCTGATGCGATGCGAGGAGGTGCGGGCATGAGCGGACAGTGGATGCGGCGGGTCGAAGCCGTGGCTGAAGCGCGCCGCCGGGCGGTGGTAAAGCGGCTCGCGATACGGCTGTCGCAGACGCTGCGCGGAGCTTCGGTCGCGGTCGAGGAAGCGCGCGTGGTGGTGACCGGCAAGGGCCTGGTCAAACGCTGGCTGATCGACCCCGAGCTGCGGTTTTTGAGCGGAGATTTGCAATGAGCGCGGGCGGCGAATTGCAGGTCGCGATCGCAGGCGCGCTGAACGCGGTGGCCGACTTGAGCGGGGTGTTCGACGGACCGCCAGCGCGCGCCGCCTTTCCCTATGTCACGCTGGATGCATCAAGCGAAAGCGACTGGAGCCACAAGAGCGGGACTGGGCGCGAAGTGCGCGTCGCGATCACTTTGTGGGACGACCAGCCGGTTCGGCTGCACGGGCTGACCGACGTGGTCGAAGCGGCGATGGACGGGGTCGGCGCGGTCGCCGGCCTCGACGCCTTGTGGAGGCACGGCCTGATTGCGTCTTGAGTACCTTTCGCAAAGCCGCGCAAAAGGTAGCGCGCGATCACTCTAACCGCTGTAAATTGCCATACGAGGACCAAATTTCGGCGCGCTCGACGATTTCGCTCGCGAACCTCACCGAAAGTGCGGCATTTTCGCAACAGATGTCGCGCTTCTCACCCTTGCGCCAAAACCGGGGCTCTCATAATGTAGTTGAGCGATTCAAAAACTTCGAACGCATTTGAAAGGGGAATTATATGCGCAAGCTTGCCATTGCGGTGGCGCTCGCATCGACGGTCATGGCGACCCCGGCTCTCGCTCGGGATAAGTCATTTTACGTCGGCGTGGACGGTGGTGCTCTGTTCGTCGAGGACATCGAACTCGACTATAACGACGGCATCATTTCTCAGGACCGCGCCTTCACGACCCGCAACAACATCGGCTATGATGTCGATATCAATGCCGGCTACGATTTTGGCGGCGCTCGCCTCGAAGGTGAGCTTGCTTACAAGCGCGCTTCGATCAACCAACTCGGCGTCACTCAGTCGGTGATCGGCGGCGGTGTTGCCGGAGCCGAGTTTGATGTCGATGGTCATACCAGCGCGTTCTCGGGCATGGTCAATGGCCTCGTCGATTTCGGTGACGAGAACGCTTGGTCCGGATTTATTGGCGCGGGCGTCGGCTTCGCCAACGTCAAGCTCAAGATGAACACCGATTCGCCGTTCTCTTATCTCGACGTCAGCGACAGTGACAGCCACGTTGCGTGGCAGGCTCTGGCCGGCATTCGTTATGCGATTTCGCCGAACCTCGACCTGGGTCTGAAATATCGCTTCTTCAACGTCTCGCGTTTGAAGTTCGGGACGAATGATCCGCTTGGCAGCGATTTGCGCGGACGGTTCCGTTCGCACAGCTTCATGCTGAGCATGGCGTACAACTTCGCGGCGCCGCCTCCGCCTCCGCCTCCGCCCCCGCCGCCTCCGCCGCCACCTCCGGCGACGCAGACGTGCCCGGACGGTTCGGTGATCCTGGCAACGGACATCTGCCCGGCTCCGCCGCCTCCGCCGCCACCGCCGCCGCCGGCGCCGGAACGCGGCCTCTAAGGCAGCAATGGCTAAAAGAAACACCGGTCCGGGCCACAAGCCCGGGCCGGTTTTCTTTTGTCTGCAGCAGGGCGAAGTGCCCACGAGGTCAAAGACGCGGCGGCTTGTTACTCAATGACTAAATTGGTCCGGCGCGCGCATTAGAGGCACGACGTCCCCCCGGGACGCCCCCGAGAATCCCCGGAAGCTCTGCGACGCGCAGTCGCAAGCGACAGGTTGATGCATTGACCAGCCGTAGGCGCGCAGTTCGCGGGGCGGGGCTGCAGCGTTAGAAATCAGGCGCGCTTGGTCGCGTTAGCGTGCGCCGCCAGCCTTCGCGCTTAAAACCGACGGATCTAGCCGATAGGGGTCGGCGAAATAGGCAATCTTGCCGTCGCGGACCATTGCCGTCGTGTACGTCAGGTAAATCGGGATTCCACGCGGCAGCTGAACCTGGATTTCCGCGCCGTCGCTCGGCGGAGTGGGTTCGGCCCCCGACACCCAGCGCGCAAAGCGCCGAGCGTCTTCCAGCCGGACGCAGCCGTTGGACAGACCGCGGTTGGTGCGGGTGAAATATTCCTTGTGCGGCGTGTCGTGGAGGAAGATGTCGAGATCGTTGACGAAGGGGAATTTCAAATCCCCCATGCTGTTGTCATCACTCGGCTTCTGCCGGATTCGGGCGAACACCTTGCCGCTTGCGATCCCCTTCCAGTCGACCTGGTCATTGGGCAGGATCGCGGACGTCGTCGACCAATCCTTCATCACCTGATAGCCCTTGGACCGCAGATAGGAATCGCCCATGCTGAGGTAATTCTGGGCGATCTTCCGAGCCAGATGGTCGGGTGCATTCCAATAAGGATTGTAGACCATATAATACATGATGCTGGCGATCATTGGGGTCGGATATTCGATCTTGCCGACAACGACCTTCATGGCATCGAACGGCTTGCCGTTGTCGTACAGCGTGACCATCTGCGTGCCGCTGTCGACGACCATGAAGCGCCCGGTCGCGGGGATCGAACGAAGCCGATCGAGATTGGCAATCAACCGCGGGTCGGCGATTTTAACGCCCTTGGCTGAGGCTTCCAGCGCGGCGGCGTCGCGCAGTTGCGCATAAGGGACATTCAGGCCCGACGCGCTGGTTAGATAGGCCTGCAGCGACGGCGCATTGGCGGCGTTGAGAAGAATCTGGTCGGGCCGCGCGCCCTGCGGCACCAGCACCTGGAAAACATAGACCATGCCTGCGGTCTGGCGCTTCATATGCTGCAAGTAGGTGACCCAGGCGGCCGATATCGTGCGCTCGGCAGCATCGATCGCGGCCGGCTGGCCGGCGCGTGCAGCGGATTGCGCGGCGCGGACCTCGGCGGCGAGCAGCGGGCCCTCGGCAAAGCCATCGAACGGCGCTCGATCGAGGATCAACGCGAGCTGCTCAATCGCCGGGTTTTCCGCGCCGGCCTTGAGCCAGATGCGTGCCGGGAACCGCTGATAATATGCCGCCACCGCGGGAGCGACGGACGGCGGTGCAATGGCAACCGCGCCCGCTGGTGCTGCCAGCGGCGTCGGGACCTGCGCAGTCGCGGCCCCGGCAACGCCTGCAAGCGCAGCGCCGGTTACCAGCTTCATCACAATCCGCTTCATGATCGACCCATTCCCGGCATAGCCAATTTGAACCTGCATCCTTAGCCAGTTCCCTAGGGCAGCCAAGCTGCATTTGCGATGAACCGGGCAGCTTCCGCCACAGCTTCGTCATGCCGCGCGCGACGCCTTGTGTTCGACGGCCTGGCGCGGCAATGCGGGGCTCGAACGGACTTCGAAGGGCTGATAATGGACATTGAGGGAATTGCTGCGGTCGTCACCGGGGGCGCATCGGGACTGGGTGAAGCGACCGCGCGGGCCCTTGCCGCCAAGGGCGCCAAGGTCGCCATTTTCGACCGCGACGCGGCGCGCGGCGAGCAGGTCGCGGCCGACATCGGCGGGGTCTTTTGCGACTGCGACGTGACCAGCGACGACAAAGTCGCCGCAGCCTTTGCCAAGGCGCGCGCGGTGCACGGACAGGAACGTGTGCTGATCAATTGCGCAGGCGTCGCCAATGCCGCCAAGACCGTCGGGCGCAACAAGGAAACCGGCGAGTACAAACTCTATCCGATCCAGCAATTCGAACTGGCCATCAATATCAACCTGATTGGGTCATTCCGCTGCTTGAGCCAGGCGGCGTTGGGCATGACCAGCCTTGAGCCACTAGCTGACGGCGAGCGCGGCTGCATCATCAACACCGCCTCGGTCGCGGCCGAGGACGGCCAGATCGGCCAGGCCGCTTATTCGGCATCGAAGGGCGGGGTCCTGGCGATGGCACTGCCGATTGCACGCGACCTGATGGGCGAGGGGATCCGGGTCAACACCATCCTTCCCGGCGTGTTCAAAACGCCGATGGTGGCGATGATGCCGCCCAACGTGCAGGAGGCATTGGGCGCGCAGGTGCCATTTCCAAAGCGCCTCGGCCAGGCCGAGGAATATGCCCGGCTGGCCTGCTTCATCGTCGAGAATGTCTATCTCAACGCCGAATCGATCCGCCTCGACGGCGGAATCCGGATGGCGCCGCGTTGATCAGCGATCGAGGTGCGCTACTCGACGCGCTGGCCGAAGCGTCGCGCGCGGCGGGGGAGGCGATCCTCGAGATCGTCCGCCGCGGCTTCGACGTCGAAGCCAAGGGTGACAGTTCGCCGGTGACCGAGGCCGACCACGCCGCAGAGGCGCTTTTGCTGGCGGCGCTGGCCGAGGTCGCACCCGGAGTGCCGGTGATTGCCGAGGAGGAAGTCGCGGCCGGACGAATCCCCGCGCACGGCGAGATCTATTTCCTGGTCGACCCGCTCGACGGGACCAAGGAATTCATTCGCGGCGGCGACGATTATACGGTCAATGTCGGCCTTATCGAGCGCGGAGCGCCGGTGCTTGGCGTGGTCTATGCGCCGGCCACGGACACGCTTTACGGTGGCATCGTTGGCGAGGGCGCGTGGCGGGACGCGGGGGCCGGGCGCGAGCCGATCACGGTTCGCCCGCTCGGTCCATTGGTGACCGCAGTTGCAAGCAAATCGCATTTTTCCAAACCGACCGCGGACTATCTCGAAACGGTCGCGGCGAAAGACCATGTGTCGGTCGGCTCAAGCCTCAAATTCTGCCTTGTCGCAGAGGGTAAGGCTGACATTTATCCGCGCCTTGGGCCGACCAGCGAATGGGATACGGCGGCGGGTCACGCGGTCCTGCTTGCTGCCGGCGGGCTGGTCGACGGCACCGACGGCGCGCCGCTTGCTTATGGTAAGGCGCGCTTCCTCAATCGGGCGTTTGTCGCCACCTCGGGGTTCAGACCGCCGATTCTCGAGCCGTTCCTAGAGGCTTAGACGCAGTCGGTGCCCGGATTTAGGTCCACGCCGGCGAGTTTCCTCCAAAACGGACCTATCTCCACTTTGTTCGGAGCCGCTGTCCAACGCTTTAATTCGGCCAGGTCGCGGCGGGCATGCGCAATCCGCGCGTGAAGCTCGCGCGTAGTCGCCTCGTCGATCGCCGACCCCAAACTGGCCAGCGTTGCTTCTGCAGTGTCGAGTGTCCGGCTCAAAGCGGCCACATCGGGTCCAAAGCGGCCCGAGGTCCGAATCGTCATGATTTCGATCTCTCGAGGGTTATTGCTCCTCTAGCCACGGCGGGCCATTATCGTCGCGTTAAATTCAATCCGTTGCGGAGCCGAATTCGTCTCACTTTACTCCGATGTGCGCGTTATGCTCGTCGTGCTCGGTGTGTCTCGTATTAGGGGAGAATTCCCGATGGATCGCGCTGCACCTGATTATTCGGATTTGAATTATTCCTCCCGGCCGCCGGTGGTGGTGATTGCC
>JBDSEL010000092.1:0-7185 GCA_039920065.1 Sphingomicrobium sp.
CCGCGTGACAAAACCTGGACAGGTGGCCGAGTGGTTAAAGGCAGCAGACTGTAAATCTGCCCGCGCAAGCGTACGCTGGTTCGAATCCAGCCCTGTCCACCAGGTTTTTGGTCAGAAATGGCGGAAAACATTGGTTGAACTGGCGCAAACCAGCAAATTCCCTTACGTACCGCGCGGACTCGGCAGTGTGGGGCATACTATGTGGATTGATGCGAACACAGCGCGGCGCGACCCGCCGCAGTCGCGATCAGGTCCGCATGGAGATCCAGAGTCGGGAAATGGAGAGCCGATAGATCCGATCGAGCTGCGAATTGCTCGCCTCACCCAGGGGCAGCTCGACTGCTTGCGACTTGTCAACGAACATTGGTCGTCCAAAGAAATTGCTGCCGAACTCAAGATTTCCTCGCATACCGTCGATCAGCGGGTTCGGCTGGCGCTGCAGATCCTCGGCGTTCAGCGGCGCTCGCAAGCGGCGCGGCTGGTAGCTAAATATCATGGCCCATATCAACGGTTGATAGATCAATCACCGGACATTGAGGGGGCCGGCTGCTCGGGCCACCCAGAGGCCGCGATCAGTCAACAGATTCGGCACGCTGATCGTGCAGGGGGGGTCGGCCAGGCTGGCCTCATTACCGAGCAGAGGTCAGCCCTCAACCGGCCCTTCCTGCAATTGCCGTTCGCAACGAGGAGCAACCCCCGGAATGAGATGAGTGTCGGCCAGAGGCTGTTCTGGATCGTGGCAATCGCGACCGGTGCGGCGTTTTCGGTGGGCATGTACCTCGCCGGACTCGAAAGCCTCTCGCGGATGATGGCCAGCTAGGCCCGCCAAGTCGACATCAGATCGTCCGGACAACAGCTTCGGCGCCGAGCGCGCCGGAGAAGGAGCAGTCATGCGCAAAGACACGATCGAAAATGCCGCCTTTGAAGTCGCCGCCCAAGTTCGTTCCGTCGAGGACGCAATCGAATGCGCGCTCTCCGAGCTGGCCGAACTCCAGTCCAAAATGGTTTATGCGCGAAGCGCGACCAACGCCGGCTTCGTCAATAGCCATGCCCCGTTCGAGCATCTCGCATCGGCCACCAGCGGGTTGGTCGCGGCCCGCGGCGGGATCGCCCATTGCCATGCGGCTTTGGTCGAAACGCGCAAGACCATCCCGGGCCTGCGCACGGTCGCGTTCGGCCCCGACGATTGCCCGCCGAAGGCCGAATTCGGTCCGGACCTACGCGTCGTCGCTTAGGCCAGTTCGGAAAATCGGTCGACGGAAGACCGCGTCGCACCCAAAGAGGTCCCGATGCATTATCTGGTACTCCTGTTTCGATTGATGCTGGTCCTCGTCGCGGCCTACGCCTTCTGGCGTGGCAGTCGCGACGAGCGGCTGGTGGCCGGAATTTGCCTGGCCGGCGCGATCCTCAGCAAGCTGGTCGTGTCGCCATTGCAGGTCCGCTACTTCGCGATCGAGCCGGCAATCATGACGGTCGACCTGCTGGTGCTTGCTGCCTTCGTCCATATCGCGCTCTATTCGAAACGCTTCTGGCCCTTGTGGATCGCGGGTCTGCAATTGACGACCATCATGGGTCATTTGCTGAAAGCGGTCGGCGGCGATCTTATCCCCAGCGCTTATGGCATCGCGCTGGGTTTCTGGGCCTATCCGATCATCCTCATTCTAGCGATTGCGACGTGGCGTACCGGGCGCTGGCGCGGCCGGATCGATGGCAGCCCCCTGTTGCACTAAACCGGGGACGGCGGCAAAGCAGCGCCCATGGCGCGCAAGAACAAAAATCGAGCTGGCGGAAACCCCAATCGGCCGCGTTTCTGGGGCCGACACGCGGTTGCTGCGGCGCTCGACAATGACGATCGCAAGGTCCTCAAGGCGTGGACCACTCGCGAGGCCGCGGAGTTCATGCAATTCCCGTCCGACGTCGCGGTGATCATGGCCGAAGCCCCCGACCTGGGCCGCTTGGTGCCCGCCGACGCGCCGCACCAGGGGGTGGTGATCGAGGTCGAGCCGCTGGAGGATATCTGGCTGTCCGAATTGCTCGCCGACGCACCCGAACGCGCCATCCTGTTGGTCCTCGACCAGGTTACCGATCCCCATAACGTCGGCGCGATCCTGCGCTCGGCGGCGGCCTTCGGCGCGATCGGCATCGTCACCCAGGATCGCCATTCACCCCCCGAAGGCGGGGCCTTGGCCAAGGCCGCTTCGGGCGCACTCGAGCGAGTCCCGTGGGCGCGGGTCGTCAACCTTGCCCGGGCGCTCGACGAAGTGGCCGAAGCCGGTTTCTGGCGGATCGGCCTGGCCGGCGAGGCCGAGACCGACCTCAAGGACGCGCTCGGCCCGCAGCGCGTGGCGCTGGTCCTCGGTGCAGAGGGGCCCGGCATGCGCTCCAACGTGCGCGACCATTGCGATGCGCTCGCCAAATTGCCGATCTCCGATTCGATCGAAAGCCTCAATGTCTCCAACGCCACCGCGGTCGCGCTTTACGCCGCCAGCCAGGCCTGATGGTGCGCACCGCGCAAAGCCTCAGCACGAGCCTCGACGCGCTGGCCGAGCGCGAAAGTGCATTCTCGCGGGTAATGGCGGAAAAGGGCCGGCCCGAGCCGCGCTTCAGCGATCCCGGCGCCGACACCTTGCTGCGGACGATTGTTGGCCAGCAAGTCAGCGTGGCCGCAGCACGCTCGATGTGGGCCAAGCTGGTCGACCGCTTCGGCGCGCCCGTCGACCTGCTCGCGCTCAGCACCGCCAGCGATGAGGATCTGCGCGCCGCCGGCCTGTCGCGGCAGAAGGCAGGCTATGCGTGCAGCCTGGCCGGGCTCGTCCTGTCGGGCGATCTCGACCTCATGGCGCTTCCCGCCGACGATGAAGACGCCATCGCCCATCTCACCAAGATCAAGGGCATCGGCCGCTGGTCGGCGGAAATCTATCTGCTGTTCGCGGAAGGTCGGGCGGATGCCTTTCCCGGCGGCGACCTGGCCGTCCAGATCGAACTCGGCCGCCTGCTCGGACACGCCGAGCGACCGAGCGAGAAGCAGGTTCGGGAATGGGCGGAGGCCTGGCGCCCGCATCGCGGCGCGGCGGCGGTGCTTGCCTGGCACAGCTACAACAGCACCGGCACCGCGCTTTGAGTCGCTATTTGAAAGGGAGGCATATGGCCAAGATCGATCGCTATTTCCTGCTCCTCGCAGGCCTCATGCTGTTGTCGGGCGTGTTCCTTGGCATCCACATGGCGGGGCAGAGGGATTTTCAGTTGGCACCGATCCACGCCCACGCCAATCTGGTGGGCTGGGCCTCGCTGGCGTTGTTCGGTCTGTTTTACCGCGCCTATCCCGCGCTCAAGGCGCATTGGCTGGCCAAGGCGCATTTCGCGCTAGCCGCGATCAGTGCAATTCTCATGCCGCTGGGTATCTATCGCGCGGTGGTGTTACAGGTCGAGGATGTCGCGATGGTTGCGTCGGTCGGCTGGCTGCTCGCGACCTTGTGTTTCATCGCGCAGACGATCCGCCTGCTGCGCGCGCCAGCCGACTGAACCGGCTTAGGCGCGAAGACGAATCTCGAGCGGCCGCGTGGCCAACGGCTCGTAAATTCCGTCGCCGCGGTCGAGCCGGAACGGCGCCAGCCTCGCCCCCTGGGTTTCGCGGCCGACGATGAACGCAGCGCCGGTCTGCCCCTCGCCCGTGGGCCAATTGTAAATCACGTTCACCGCCAGGATCGGTACGTAAACCATGCGGCCCTCGATTTCATATTGCTGGGCGTCCTTGAGCGCGGTCGTGATCTTGCTCCGGACGACCGCCTTCTTGAGTGGCGGCAGGCTTGAGGCGCGTTTGCCCGCGCCGACCGGATTGGCGAGAAAATAGGCGATGTCGTCATCCTGCTTGGCGCCGGCATTGAGGATCGCCGCCTCAAGCAAGATGGCGCGCGCCGGCAGGCTGCCCGAATTGAACAAGGTCAGCTCGACCTCGATCGTCACCGAGTCATGATTAACGATGCAGCGCAGCGGCTCGATCTCGACCTCGACCCACGGCCTCAGCCGGGTAGAGACAAGGCCCATGGTCGCCGGATCGACTGGCGGCCGCGGAGCTGGCGCTGGCTGGGGCGCGGGCTCGGCGGTCGGCGCCGGCGGAGGTTGCGGCTGCGGGGCCGGCGCGACAAACGCATCGACGGCTGGACCGCCAGCAGTCGTGGCCCGAGCATTATTGCGCCACCAATGAATACCGGCACCGCCAAGCAAGGCCAGCGCCGCCAGCAGCCACGGCAGCGGGACATTGTCCGGTGACGGTGCTGGCGGGAGGCTGGGTGCCGGACGCGCGCTGACCGGCGCATCGGAAATCGGCGGCAGTGCGGCGGAAATGGTCGGTCGGGCCGCTCGCGGCGGCGGTGCGCTTGGTGTGGTCGCGGCGAGTTCGCGCGGCGTCGGGCGCTCAGACGCGAGCACCGGTCGTGCTGGCGTGGTTTGCGCCGGAGGGCGTGGCGTGGTGGTGGCCGCGGGGGCGGGGGTTTCCCGGCGCGGTGCCGGAGTTGGTGCGGGCGCTGGCCGCGGCTCGGCCGGACGAGTGACGGTGCCCTCGAGATTGAAATTCTCAAGTTCTCGCGGTCCGACCGAATTCACCTGGACCGCGTTGGTGGCGTCCTGCGCACGCGATGGTGCCGCGCCCCACAGGAACGCAGTCGCCAAAAGTGCCAGTCCAACGCGAATCTTCGCTGCCATCAACTCATGCTTTGCCGGTGTTGGGCGCAACGCCAGCGCCATACCCCGCGCCCCATGCCGCCCTAAGCGGTCGACTTCAAGCACTTGCTTGCTCGCTAGCGGCGGCGGCGGTTAGCGCGCGTCGACCAGCACCAGTTCGCCATCGTCGACCGCCACGATTTCCAGCGTCGCTTCGCCGGTGATCGCAATGCCATCGCGCGGGCTGGCCTCGACCCCATTCACACGCACTCGGCCACTCGGCACGAGATAGAGGTGGCGATCGGGGTCGCAAGCGAGGTTGATCGACGTTTCCGCGGCAAGGCTGGCGCCCATGATTCGCGCGTCGGCATGGATCGTCAGGGCCTCGTCATCGGGATGGCCGCTGGCCAGCAATTGGAACGCGCCATCGCGCTGGTCCTTGGGGAACGGCTTCATGCCCCAGCCGGGCGCGGTCCCGGGCTGGTCGGTCTCGATCCAGATCTGGAACAGGGTCGTGGCATCATCCTCCAGATTATATTCGGCGTGGACGACGCCACTGCCGGCGCTCATCACTTGAACGTCGCCGGCCCCAGTACGGCCTTCATTGCCAAGCGAATCCTTATGCGTGATCGCGCCGCTGCGGACGTAGGTGACGATTTCCATGTCGCGGTGAGGGTGGGGCGGAAAGCCGCTCTTGGCCGCGATCGTGTCGTCGTTCCAAACGCGAATGCGGCCCCAGCTCATGCGCTCGGGATCGTGATAGCTGGCGAAGCTGAAGTGATGGCGGGCGTCGAGCCAGCCATGGTCGGCATGGCCAAGCGAAGCAAAGGGGCGAATGTCGATCATCGTAGCAAGATGTGCGCTGCTAGCCGCGCTTCAAGTATCAACATTGTGACCGGGCTCCGTGCGCCGGCGTGACCTCGGCTCTGCGAGGCGCTAGGCAGCGGCGATGGCGAACGATCCGGTCCCCCCAGAACGCATTTTCCCGACCTCCAAGGTCGATGCCAAATCGGCCGAACACGTCCCCTCGATCCCGCAGACCGAAAGCGAGGCCTATAAGCTGGCTTTCCAGGACACCGAATTCCTCCTGCGCGAGGATTTGCGCCCGGTCCGCTTCCAGCTCGAGCTGCTCAAGCCCGAGTTGCTGCTCAACGAAGCCAAAGTCGCCTCGACCATGGTGTTTTATGGCTCGGCCCGGATTCCCTCGCCGGACAAGGCCGATGATCTGCTCGCTGCGGCAGAAACCGACGCGCAGCGCAAGACTGCCGAATTGCTCAAAGCCAAGTCGAAATATTATGACGTCGCGCGCGAGCTTGCCCGGCTTGCAAGCTCGGTTGAGCCGACGCCGTCGGGTGAGCATCATTTCGTCGTCTGCTCGGGCGGTGGGCCATCGATCATGGAGGCCGCCAATCGCGGCGCGGACGATGTCGGGCGGCCGTCGATCGGGCTCAATATCGTCCTTCCGCACGAGCAAATGCCCAATAGCTTCGTGACCCCGGATCTAAGCTTCCAGTTTCACTATTTTGCGCTTCGCAAGATGCACTTCCTGCTGCGCGCGCGGGCAGTTGCGGTATTCCCCGGTGGGTTCGGGACGTTCGATGAAATGTTCGAACTGCTGACCCTGATCCAGACCGGCAAGGTGCGGCCGCTGCCGATCATCCTGTTCGGCCGCGAATTCTGGAATCGGATCGTCGATTTTGAAGGACTTGCCGAAGAAGGGGTGATCAGCCCCCACGACCTCGAGCTGCTGCACTGGTGCGAGGACGCCCGCGAAGCGTGGGACCATGTGTGCAAATTCTACGATTGCACCGACGACGACCCCAATGGGATCTGCGGAAGTTAGCGCCTAGGGCTTTTTGGGTTCGGCCGGCGCTGCGGCATTAGCCTCCGCAGGGGCAGGGGCATTGGCATCGGCGCCGGCCTCGCCAGCCTTGGGCGCGGCTGCGGCCGGAGCCGCCGGAAGCGGACGAGGGCTCGAACTTTGCGCATTGAGATAGGCCATGACGTCGGCGCGGTCCTGCGGGCTGCCGAGACCGGCGAAGGTCATCTTGGTGCCGGGCGCAAAGGTCCGCGGGCTGGTCAGCCAGGCGTTCAATGACTGCCAGTCCCAATTGCCGCCTTTCTTGGCCAAGGCGTCGGAAAAGGCGAAGCCCTTACCCTTGCCGACCGGTTCGCCAAGCACGCCCCACAAGTTCGGGCCAAGGCCGTTGGGACCGCCGTTGGTGACCGTATGGCAGGCCGCGCATTTATTGAATATGGTTGCGCCCTTGGCTGCGTCGGCCTTGGCCAGATAGGCTTCGACCGGTTCTTCGGCCACGCCCGTTTCGCCCTCGGCGACGACGCCGGCAATGGGATAGCCCATTTCCTCGGGCCGCTCGCTGTGGAAAGCCTCGCCGGCGACGATCGATCCGCCAAGCGCGACGATGCCCGCGAACAGGACCCAACCGGCAGTAGTATTGAAACGATCGTCCATGGAAATTCCTTCGGGCGAGTACCGAGGCTGAAACACAGATTTTGGCGGTCCTT
>JBDSEL010000093.1:0-5374 GCA_039920065.1 Sphingomicrobium sp.
CCGCCGAGCAGCATTTCGCCGGCCCCGATGTCGGTGTCGACGGCCGCGCCGGCGGCGGCGAAGCGGCGTTCGAAGGTGATTGTCGTCGTCGCTCCATTCTCGGGCGCGGCATCCGCCAGCGCGGCGGCGTCGGCATCGACCGCGCACGCCTTGGATGCCTCGCGGCTCGAGGTGAAGTGGCACATCGCCTGCCCTGCGGCGGGCACGGTGACCGTGACCTTTTCCCACCAATTGCTGGCGGGGGCGCTATTGGCCCATGACGCCGCGCCCATCGAGGCGCCGACGATTGCGGACAAAGCGAGAGCGGCACAGGCGGCGGGGCGCGACAACATCGTTCAATCTCCTTCGCCCGCTCACCCGTTTCACCAGGCACAACGCGCGACGACCGATTGGGTCCCGGCGCCGGGCCCATGTCGCTGAGAATTCGGAAAGAAGACTAGGCCTTGAACGCGTAGGTGGTGATGATGACAGTCGCCTTTTCCGCGCCCGGGCCACCGCTTGGGGTGAAGTGCACACGCGGAGCGGTCATGCATAGATCATAGCTAGGCTCGTTGCCGCGGCTATCCTCCAGATCGAGGCATGCCGTGATCGTCCCGTCCGCCCGAATTTCCAGCTCGCTGACTTTGCGCCCGACCCGGCGCCCATCGGGGCGCTCCGGAGCGACCTTGGCCTGGTCGAACGCGCCGGCAAAGAACTGGATGTCATTGATCGTCCGGACGCCCGCGGTCCGGTCCGCGGCGCTCAACCGCTTGAAGTCGTCGCTGCTGGCCCAATCGGCGCAAGGATTGTCGGGCGGCTGAACGCCGGCCCCGGTGACTGCGCAATCGATGACATTGCCCTTGTCGTTGTACAAGGTGGTAAAGCGCATGGCCCACGGCGCACGCGGGAATCGGCGGTCGTCGCCGGGTTCTGCCTCCTCCAGCCGCCAGGTCACGGGCTTGCTGAAATGACCGTCGATGAATCGGCCTTCGCGGTCGCGCGCGGCAACGAAGAGTGCACGCGTGCGGAATATCCAGCAGCTTTGCACGTCCAATTCCTGGTCGCCGGACGATTGTTTGATGGTGCAAGATTTCACCATTCCGTCCGGGCCGACCAGTAAATCGACGGTCGCCGTCCCTTCGATCTGCTTGACCGCCGCCCCGACGGGGTAGTCGGAGACGGAGAATAACACGGGCAGATTGGTCAGGATCGGGTCGCTGGGGCCCTGCCCCAAAGCGCCAGTGGACAGGCTCAGCCCAACCGTACACACCACCAGAGGTCGTCGCACATCCCCGCCTTTTCTGCTCGAGCGCCGACAGTTTGATGGGGCCCGGCGCATTGCGCAAGTGGATGCAATGGGCGGACCCTCGCCAGCATTGCTTATCACGGGCACCGCGCTGCGCGTATTTCGGTTCCCCAGGCCCCTTTCGGTATCCCAGGCCCCAAACGAGTAAGGGGCCGGCATTGCTGCCAGCCCCCCTGCTCCGGGCGAAGGATTTGCCGGTGTTCGTAACCTTGGTTCGTTGGACCGAAGTCCGCTGATCCCGTTTTCGATCCTGGCGCACCAGCTCAGGCTTCCGCTTTCACACCGCAAGTCCAAATCCGAAGACTGGTCCTGCTGTCCTTCCACGGCCCTTCTTGGGACAATCCCTCTTCGCGTCCTGCTGTGCCCTCTGCCTCCCCGAGGGAAGGTTTTGGATGCCGCACTTCGCTAGAGACAATTGCCTCTTCCGGCGCCTCGTACCAGCGGACCCCGAATAAGAAGCGGAGCTTCAAATCCAATGCCTGCCGGCGGAGATCGGAGCTTCTGTCCCTTCCTCCGCATCAAGTTTCCCCCGAGGGGGTCTCCCGCTTTGGAGACTGGGACATCCGTCCCGATCACCCATGTAAGGTGGACGTGTTGACCGATTCGTCAAAGCGGAATCTGCAGTGTCAGGCCTGTGGATAACGGGGATATGGCGCATAAGTCCGGAACAAATAGGCATCCCGCCCGGATTGCCCGAATCGAGCCCGCCCACTACCCCCATCGGGTGCCCGAATCCGATCCCCAGTCCCTGCCCGTCCCCAACGACTATCCGTTCCTCGACGGGCTCAACCCGCCGCAGCGCGAGGCTGTGCTGACGACTGAGGGGCCACTGCTGGTGCTCGCCGGCGCCGGCACCGGCAAGACCGCGGCGTTGACCGCGCGCCTCGCCTTCCTCATCGCCAGCCGCAAGGCCTGGCCGAGCCAGATCCTCGCCGTCACCTTCACCAACAAGGCCGCGCGCGAGATGCGCGAACGGGTCGGCAAATTATCCGGCGGCGCGCTTGAGGGGATGCCGTGGCTCGGCACCTTCCACTCGGTCGCGGCCAAGATGCTTCGGGTCCACGCCGAGCTGGTCGGCCTCCAGTCCAACTTCACCATCCTCGACACCGACGATCAATTGCGCGTGCTCAAGCAGCTGATCGTCGCCGCCGACCTGGACGAGAAACGCTGGCCCGCGCGCCAGCTCGCCGGGCTCATCGATCGCTGGAAGAACCGCGGCTGGACCCCCGACATGGTCGATGCCGGCGAATCCGAAATCTACGCCGCCGGCCGCGGCGCCGAGCTTTACGGCCAATATCAGGCCCGCCTCAAAACCCTCAACGCCTGCGACTTCGGCGATTTGCTGCTCCACATGCTGGTTATCTTGCGCAAGCACCCCGACGTTCTCGATCACTACCGCGACCGCTTCCGCTATCTGCTGGTCGACGAATATCAGGACACCAACGCCAGCCAATATGAATGGCTCAAGCTGCTCGCCCATCCGCGCAACAACCTGTGCTGCGTCGGCGATGACGATCAGTCGATCTATTCCTGGCGCGGTGCGGAGGTTGCCAATATCCTGCGCTTCGACCGCGACTTCCCCGGCGCCGCGATCATTCGCCTCGAACAGAATTACCGCTCGACCGGCCACATCCTGTCGGCCGCCGACGGGCTCATCGCGCACAACAGCGGTCGCCTCGGCAAGAGCTTGTGGACCGACCTTGGCGATGGCGACAAGGTCAAGGTCGTCGGTGTCTGGGACGGGCCCGAGGAAGCGCGCCGCATTGGCGAGGAAGCCGAGAGTCACCAGATCCGCGGCGGCAGCCTCGACGATGTCGCAATCCTCGTCCGCGCCCAATTCCAGACCCGCGAATTCGAGGAGCGGTTCATTTCGATCGGCCTCGATTACCAGATCATCGGCGGCTTCCGCTTCTACGAACGCGCCGAGATTCGCGACGCCATCGCCTATCTGCGCCTGATCGCCCAGCCGGCCGACGATCTGGCGTTCGAGCGCATCGTCAACACCCCCAAGCGCGGCCTCGGCGACAAGGCCATCGCCACTATCCACCGTTCGGCCCGAGCCACCGGCTCACCACTCTTGCTCGCTGCCGCCCAGCTGCTCGACAGCGATGAACTCACCCCTCAGGCGCGCCGCAGCCTCGCCCGCTTCGTCGCCGACATCGCCAGCTGGCGCACCCTGCTTCCAAAGTCCTCACCGAACCGGGAAGGGCAACCAGCGCAGCTGGTCGAGGGAGATCCGAGCCCGGCTCCATCGGCCACCACCCACGCCGAACTCGCCCGCCTCATGCTCGACGAATCCGGCTACACCGCCGCGCTTCAGGCGGACAAAAGCGCCGAGGCCGCCGGCCGCCTCGAAAACCTCGCCGAGCTCACCCGCGCGATGGAAGAATATGAAACCCTCGGCGCGTTCCTCGAGCATGTCAGCTTGGTGATGGACAATGACCAGGCCAAGACCGGTCCGCGCGTGACCATCATGACTATCCACGCCGCCAAGGGGCTCGAATTCGACACCGTCTATCTGCCTGGCTGGGAAGAAGGCGTCTTCCCCTCGCAGCGCGCGATGGACGAAGGCGGCCTCGCCAGCCTCGAGGAGGAGCGCCGCCTGGCCTATGTCGCGATCACCCGCGCGCGCCGCCGGGCAACCGTGATCCACGCCGCCAACCGCCGCATCTACGGCCAGTGGACCAGCTCGATCCCGTCGCGCTTCGTCGGCGAATTGCCCAAGGACCATATCGAGGAAGAAACCACGATGAGCGGCGGTGCCAGCCTGTGGCGCGCGCAATGGAGCGAACGCGCCGACCCCTTCGCCCACCTCGGCCCCGCCCAGGCTCTCCGCACCAGCACCCGCGGCCCCGGCTTCCAGCGAGCATTAGGCGGCAGCGACGACCGTTCATCCCGAGCCCAGTCGAGGGTCGCTGGCACGACTTGGGGAGCCCGCCCTCCCCTCGACGTCAAAGCCAGCGCCGTCTCCCTCGGCAACAAAGGCCGCAGCGACGTCGCCATCGGCATGCGCGTCTTCCACGGCAAGTTCGGCTACGGCGCCATCACCGCGATCGAAGGCAACAAACTCGAAATCGACTTCGAGAAAGCGGGGCCGAAGCGGGTGCTGGACAGCTTCGTGAGTGTGGAGTCGACTTGATTTTGTAGCCCAACTGGGATACACCTCCATCATGGCTCACAATGCACAGCTTCGCGCACGCATCGACGAAACCACCAAGGCCGAAGGCGATGCAGTCTTGGCCGCGATCGGCCTGTCCGTGTCCGACGCCATTCGCTTGCTCTATCACCGCCTGATTGCCGACCAGGCCTTCCCGCTCGAACTCAAGGTGCCCAATGCGGAAACCCGGGCGGCGATGGCGGAAGCGAATGAGATCCTTCGCGCGCGCACGGCCCGCTTCAACTCCGGCGAGGATCTGATCGCCAGCCTGGATGGCTGACGCAAAGGCGAAACGCGCTCCCTTTCCGCGCACCGCCGAATATACCAAGGCGTTCCAGAAGGAATACGAGCGCCTGTCGCGCTCCAGCCGTTACGACATGCGCCGTCTCAAGGAAGCCATGCTGCTGCTGGTCGCCAACGATTCCCCGCCCGGTCCCGAATGGCTCGACCATCCGCTCAAAGGCGAGTGGTCCAGCCATCGCGAATGCCACATCGGCGGCGATTTCCTCCTCATCTACCGCCGCGACGAAAAAGCCGGAAAGGGCGGCGCCATTATCTTTGTCCGAACGGGAACCCATGCCGAGCTGTTCAATGAATGACGCGGCGGCCCACTCACTGGCCGCTCAATTCACGCCAACGGAACCGGCGATTCCCTCCGACCGTTTCTTCACTTCCCGGAGGTGACATATGAGCAAGCGTGAACTGATCGATACTGGCACCGACAAGCGTTTCGTGCGCCGTGATGAAGACGGCAAGTTCAAGGAATCGGACGACGTCGGCCGCAGCCTAGCTGCCGACCAGCGCCAGCATTCCTCGACCAAGGCCAAGCCCGGTCAGGGCGACCGCGGCGACCGCTAGGTCCCGCCCACCGAGGCCAAATGAAAAGCGGCGCCGGGGAGACTTCCTCAGCGCCGCTTTACTGTGTCCCGGCG
>JBDSEL010000094.1:0-12833 GCA_039920065.1 Sphingomicrobium sp.
TGGTGAAGGCGATGATGTGCTGGAGCTTGTCATTGGGAGCACCCGGCAAGCGCGGCGGGTGCGGCATCACCGCCATGACGAAGGCAACGGCGAGCGCGGCCCAGAACAACAGCCACCAGCGGGCAAAAGTCACAGGGTAATGACCAGCTTTCCAACCGCCTTGCGGTCGCGCAGCGCGGCAATCGCCTCGCCCGCGCGCTCGAGCGGGAAGGTCTGGCTGACGCGCGGGCCGATCTTGCCCTCGCCCCACAGCCGGAACAGTTCGTCGACATGGGCGGCGTTGGCGGCCGGATCGCGCAGTGCGAAAGCGCCCCAGAACACCCCGCGAATATCGCAGCTCTTGAGCAAGGTGAGGTTGAGCGGAATACTCGGGATACCGGCCGGGAAGCCGACCACCAGGTAGCGCCCCTGCCAGCCGAGGGAACGCAGCGCCGGCTCGGCATAGGCCCCGCCAACCGGGTCGAACACGATGTCGAAGCCGTTTGGGCCCGCTGCCGCCTTGAACGCCCCGGCGAGCGCCTTTGACGCCTCCTTGTCAATCTCGCCCGACGGATAGACGAGAGTGGCGTCGGCACCGGCCTCGCGCGTGGCGGCGGCCTTGGCCTCGCTCGACACCGCAGCGACGACGCGCAGGCCCAGCGCCTTGCCCAGCTCGATCGCCGACAGGCCGATGCCGCCCGCTGCCCCAAGCAGCAGCATCGACTCGCCCGCTTTGGCCTGGGCGCGATCCTTGAGCGCGTGGATGACGGTGGCATAAGTGATCAGCAGCGAAGCCACCTCGGCATCGGGAAATTCGCCCGCCGCCCTTGCCGGGATTTTATATGCCTGGGTGATCGGCACCGCGACCCGATCGGCCAGGCCGCCGTGGCCGTGATAGGCGATCAGTCGGTCGCCGATCGCCCAGCCGCTGACGCCCTCGCCAAGCGCTTCGACCACGCCCGCGACTTCGCCCCCCGGTGCGAACGGCCGCTCGGGCTTGAACTGATATTTGTCCTCGATGATCAGGACGTCGGGGTAATTGATGGCGCAGGCGCGGACCCGAACCAGCAACTGGCCAGCCCCAGCGACGGGATCGTCAACATCGTCGAGCACCAGCGTTTCAGGCCCGCCGGGTGAGTGGCTGCGCAGCGCACGCATCATTGCCCCGCGCCGGGAACTGCGGGCAGTCTGGACCTGGACATCGAACGCACCTCCGCTGAACCTGTCGGGCGGCATAGCCTTGGGCGCTGCGCTAGGCTATCGTCGAGCGGCTCGGTTACGTGTTTCTGCGTTGAGGGGAAGTACCAATGATGTCGATTCTGCTGGCGGTCGCCGCCAATGTCGTTGCGGCCACGCCGTCGGTCGAACTGCCGTGGTTCTCGTTCGACGATTATCCGCTCGACGCCATTCGCGCCGAAGCCGAAGGAACCAGCGAGTTCGAGGTGGTGATTGCGCCCAACGGATCGCCGGTGTCCTGCGCCATTACCCGCTCGAGCGGGCAGAAATTGCTCGATCGCCGCGCGTGCGAAGTGGCCATGCGGCGGGCGCGTTTCTCGCCCGCGCGCAACGCCGGGCTGCAACCGGTCTACGGCGCCTATCGCTCGCAAATTCAATGGACAATCGACCTCGACACCTGGCGCCAGGTCGGCCCAGCGCCGATGTGGCAGATCACGCTCAACCGCCTGCCGGCGGGCGGGCGCTTTCCGATGTATGTCGAATATGCGGTCGAGGTCGACAGCGCCGGGCGAGCGACCAATTGCGCCCCCGTCCTGCCCGACTTCCCGACGCTTGCGACCTCGAGCTGCGCAATGCTGCTCAAGGACTTGCCGGCAATGCCGCTGGCTACCACGAACGGCAACGTCCCCGGAGTCCGCTCGCTGTGGGTCGCCTACTCGACCTAAAGGTGGCCCTTAAAGCGCGACCTCGAAGGCCGCGGTCGTCTGGTCGGCGACTTCCTCGGCGGTGACGTCGGGGGCCAGTTCGATCAATCGGAAGGGACTCGAGTGATCGGCGCGGTGGAATACTGCGAGATCGGTGATGATCATGTCGACGCTGTTCTTGCCGGTCAGCGGCAGCGTGCATTGAGGGATAAACTTGGGGTCGCCGTTCTTGGACACATGTTCCATCACGACGATGATCTTCTTGACCCCCGCGACCAGGTCCATCGCCCCGCCCATGCCCTTGATCATCTTGCCTGGGATCATCCAATTGGCGATGTCGCCGCCTTCGCTGACTTCCATCGCGCCGAGCACCGTCAAATCGATATGCCCGCCGCGGATCATCGCGAAGCTGTCGCTGGATGAGAAATAAGACGAGCTGTCGAGCTCGCTGATGGTCTGCTTGCCGGCGTTGATAAGGTCGGCGTCGACCTCGTCCGCGTAGGGGAACGGACCGATCCCGAGCATCCCGTTTTCGGACTGCAGCGTGACCTCCATCCCGGCGGGGATATTATTGGCCACCAGCGTCGGAATGCCGATGCCGAGGTTGACGTAATAGCCGTCGCGCAATTCCTTTGCGGCGCGCGCCGCCATCTGGTCGCGGGTCCAGGGCATCAGGTGGTTCCTTGATTGCTGAGTTGCGGCCACTGCAATCCTGTGCCGACGGCATAGGCAATACCCATGGCCAGAACGATCGCCGACGAAACGACCATGAATGTTGGCGACAGGTCAGGTCGGCGAAGGATCTGTGGCGCGAACAAGGCCATGCCGCGCGCCAGATAGACCGCGCTCGCAAAGACCAGCACAACGCGCGTCAGGGGGATTGGTCGAACAAGTCCGGCGCCGGAGAATGCCGCAAGCGCAAAGACCAGCAGCGCGGCCGCTATGCCAATGGTCAGGATGATTGGCATCTTGTGGCCCATCTCCACCCCGCGAGCGATCCGCTCGCCAGCACCGAGCCATCGAAACCAGCTCGGGCCGCCCGCGATGGCTGCAAGGTGGGCGAGCGATGCGGCAAGGCTCATCGCCGCACCGGCAACCAGCAGCAGGCGTCCAATCGTCACGCCGAGCGCTCCCGTGTCGTCACGAATTCGATCTTTTTGTCATAGGGGGCGCCGAGGATCATTCGGTTGACGTAGATCGACGGCAGATGGACGCAATCGGGTTCGAGGCTGCCGACCGCGACAATCTCCTCCACCTCGGCGACGCAGACCTGCCCGCAAGTTGCGGCGGGGGCGTTGAAGTTGCGCGCGGTCTTGCGGAACATGAGGTTGCCGGCCTCGTCGGCTTTCCAGCCCTTGATGATGGCAAGATCGGCGCGGATGCCGCGCTCGAGGATATAGTCCTCACCGTCGAAGCTTTTCACTTCCTTGCCCTCGGCGACCTGCGTGCCGACCCCGGTCTTGGTATAGAATCCCGGAATGCCCGCGCCCCCGGCGCGCATCCGCTCGGCTAACGTCCCCTGCGGGCAGAATTCAACCTCGAGTTCGCCCGCCAGATATTGACGCTCGAATTCCTTATTCTCGCCGACGTAGGACGAAATCATCTTCTTGACCTGGCGCGTGCGCAGCAACTTGCCGAGCCCTTCATTGTCGATCCCGGCATTATTGCTGGCGATGGTCAAATCCTTGACCCCGCTGGCGACGATGGCGTCGATCAGCCGCTCGGGAATGCCGCACAGGCCGAACCCGCCGGCGGCGATCGTCATGCCATCCTTGAGCAACCCCTCGAGCGCGGCAGCCGCGTCCGCGTGAATCTTATTGGCCATGACCTCTCCTTGCCCACGCCGTTAGAAGCTGCGCGGGCGAGCGGTCAACCGTGGGCCGGCTGGGTCACCGCCGGATTGCCGAACGCCCACTGCCACATCGTCCGGCCAGGGATGAAGGTGAACGCCCCGGCGACGACCAGCGATCCGAGGAAGAAATTGCGCAAATGCTTGCGGTGGGCGTCGAAATCGCGCTTGCGGGCCGACCATATCGCCTGGGGGATGGCGATGAAGGTGAGCAGGGTGAACAGGTGAATCCAGCTGAATTGACCGTCGTTGATGTTGCGGATGAACAAGGTCGCGATGGCGGTGACGAACATCAGGCTGAGCCACACATAGCCCAAGGTCTTGTGCCGTGTGCCGCCCTTTTTGACGAGGAAGAGATAGGCGCCGAGCGGCAGGGCCGTGAGCACCGTGACCAGATGAATGGCAAGCGCGGCGCCGTGGACCCATGGCGTCGGCGGAGCAAAGCCGAGCGCCCAGCGCAACACACCGTAGAACGACAGGCCGATCATGGCACTGGCGGCGAATGCAATCGCCAGTCGCACCCGCGGCGGCAGGTCGATTTGTTGCCGGGAGAGGGCGAAAGCAGTCATTGAATCGGTCCTTGATCGATTGAGGAATCGCGCCGTCCTGCCACCTGCCGCTTGGCCGACAAGCGCGGCTTCGCTAATCGTCCCGGAAAGTTCGCCAAATGTTGCGCGAACGACGGGGAAGCCGATTGGCGATGCGTGAAACTGCCCGGCCGTCCGCGAGGCCAAGCTTGCGCGCATTGGCGGGCGAGCTGGTCGTGCTCACCATCATCGGCGTGATTCTCGCCGCGCTCGGCCCGTTCGGAAGCTTCGAACTCGGCGGGTTCGACCAGCGGCTGGCCTATTGGTTGCCCGCAGCGTTCCTCGGCTATGCGATCTTCCGGCCGATCGCGTTCGTCGTCATCCTCGCCGCCGACAAGCTTGGCATCGGCGAATTTCCGGCGATGCTGGTGGCAGTCGCGATTGCCGCATTTCCAGCGAGCGCGGGGATGATGTGGCTGAGCGGCATCCATTCCGATCACCGGGTCCGCGTCGACGAATTGTTGCAGCTGTATATCCAGGTCGCGCTGATCGGCGGACTGATCGGCGGCGTGTTCGTGCTGATCTCCCGCCGGCGCCCGGCGCAAGCTCAAGCCGCGATCGCACAGCCCGCGCCACCGGCACCGCCGACCGAATCGACCGCGCCCGAGCAGCCTTTCCTGGACCGGCTTCCCGTCGCCTGGCGCAACGCGCTCGTCGCGCTTGAAATGGAGGATCATTATGTTCGCGCGCACGGCGCCGGCGGCCACAGCATCCTCATCCTGATGCGCATGGCCGACGCGGAGCGCGAGCTGAGCGGCACTGATGGTGCGCGCGTTCACCGCAGCTGGTGGGTGATGCGCCGATCGATCGCCGGCGTTATCCGCGAAGGGCGCGGCCTCCAGCTCGACCTCGACAACGGTTTGCGCGCCCCGGTCTCGCGCGATCGGCTCGCCGCGCTGAAAATGGCGGGCTGGCCAATCTAGCCCTTGGGGACCGGCATCGCCTTGGCGAAATCATCGGCGATGAGCGGCTTGGCATTTCCGGCCTCGGCCTTCTTGGCCGGTGCGACGGTGGGGTTGGAGGCATAGCCCTTGGCATCGTGGGGCACGGCCATCAGCGCGCGTTCCGCGCCGCCCCCACCGACAGTGACTCCAAGCGTTGCCCAGCCATCCCGGCCGCCGAGCGACAGGACATAGACCGGCAGTTGCGCCGGACTGATGGTGTCGATCACCTGGAAGCCGTTGGTGGCGTTGTCGCTCAAGACATAGAGCGAACAGCCACCAGTCCCGCAGGTCAGCGAATCGACCACATAGGCCAGCGCCTCGTCCTTTCCGTCGCCATTGAGATCGGTGCGGGCAATCAACCATTTGGCGCCCTCGGCGATGCCGCCGGTGTCGGCCAGAGCCGCGCGCAAGGCTGCCGCGACGGGCAAGTCAGTGGTCGCCGATGGCACGACGTCGGGCATCGTTTCGTTAAGCACCGGACCACTCGCCGCGATTGCCGCCTCATTAGCCGGCATTTCGGCGGGTTCGGAGCGGGCGCAGCCCGCCAGCATCGCCGCTGCGGAGGCGAGCAGTGCGAGGCACCTCCCACGATTACCCATTCAATTTCGCCAGTACGCCCTGCAATTGCATGGCGTTGGACATATCGCCCTCGACCTTCAACTTGCCCATCATGAATGCGGTCATGCCGTCGAGCTGGCCCGCTGCGAGCTGCTGCCAATCGTCCCAGCCGACGCTGATCGTGGTATCGGCCTCGCCAGTATCCTCGCTGACGCTCTCGCCGGCGCCGTCGAGCATGACCATGCCCTCGTCGCCGAAATCGATCTTGACCTTCTTGCCCGGAATCCACGCTTTGGCCTCCTGCATCTTGGCGACGAGTTCCTGCTTGGTCATGCTTACCTCCGTGTCAGTTGTTGACTTGGGATTAGCGGGGCGTTGAAGCGGGTTCAAGCAAAGCGTAGAGGCAGTCCCCATGGGCTATGAAACAGATCTCAAACTGTTCATCGACGGCGCGTGGAAATCCGGCGAGGGCCGCGACACTCACACGCTGCTCAATCCTGCAACCGCCGAGGCTATGGCCGACGTGCCTTATGCCACCAAGGCCGACCTCGACGAGGCGCTTGCGGCGTCCGCGCGGGCGTGGCCCGAATGGCGCTCGACCGATGTCGAGAAACGCGGTGCGATTCTGCACAAGGCGGCAAAATTGCTGCGCGAACGCGCCGACGCCATTGCCAGCACGCTGACCCAGGAACAGGGCAAGCCGCTTGCCGAGGCCCGCGCCGAAGTGCTTGGCAGCGCGCAATTGTTCGATTGGTACGCCGAAGAGGTGAAGCGCGATTATGGCCGCACCCTGGTTCGACCGGCGGGCCAGTTGAGCCGGGTCATCCGCCAGCCGGTCGGGCCGACAGCGACCTTCACCCCGTGGAATTTTCCGATCTATCTGCTGGCCAAGAAGGTCAGCGCGGCGCTCGCCTCCGGCTGCACGGTGATCAGCCGCCCGCCGCACGAAACCCCCGGCTGCACGACCGAGATGTTCCGCGCGCTGGCCGATGCCGGCATCCCGGCGGGGGTCGCGCAACTGGTCCACGGCGATGCCAATATGGTCTCGACCACACTCATCGCGTCCAAGGAAATCCGCAAGGTCAGCTTCACCGGCTCAACCGGGGTCGGCAAGCATCTGATGAAATTATGCGCCGATTCGATGACCCGCGTGACGATGGAATTGGGCGGCCACGCGCCGGTCCTGATCTTCGAGGATTGTGACCTCGACAAGACGCTCGACATGGTCGTGCCGCAGAAATTCCGCAATGCCGGCCAGGTCTGCGTGTCCCCCACCCGCTTCTACGTCCAGGCGGCGATCTATGACGCGTTCGTCAAGGGTTTTGCCGAGCGCACCAACCAGGTCAAAACCGGCAACGGGCTGGAGGCGGACAGTAAAATGGGGCCGCTGGCCAATTCGCGCCGCCCGCAGGCGATCGAGGAATTGGTCGAAGACGCGCGCGCCAAGGGGGCGAAAATCCTCGCCGGTGGCAACCGCGGCAACCAGGGCTATTTCTTCCAGCCGACGCTGATCGCCGATGCCTCCAACGACCTCAGGATCATGAACGAGGAGCCGTTCGGCCCGGTCGCGGTGGCCCGGCCGTTCGACAGTTTCGAGGAAGTCATCGGCGAGGCTAACCGTCTGCCCTTCGGCCTCGCCGCCTTTGCCTTCACCGAAAACGGCCGCCTCGCGAACATGATCGGTGAGCTGGTCGAAAGCGGCATGGTCGGGATCAACACCTTCGCCATTTCGGTCGCCGACGCCCCGTTCGGCGGGGTCAAGGATTCGGGCTTCGGCTCCGAAGGCGGCAAGGAAGGGCTCGAAAGCTACCAGGTGGTGAAAGCGATCCACCAGGCCTGATCGTGGTCCAGCATCACTTGTCGCTTCATGTCGGCCTCTTGGGCGCAACGATCGGCCAACTCAGCATGCGCCATTTGCAAGCTTCAGCAGCGGCCATTTTCCTGTTCGGCTTTGCCGCCCCGCTAATTGCGGCGGCGCCCTATCCATCGGTCGAGCAAGCGACTTTCCATCAGCTCCTGTTCGCGAACCCAGATGTCGCAGTGCTGAAGAATGTCTATCCGCCGCACAGCGACTCCGGATACCATGTCCACTCGCGCGAGCTATTTTATGTCGTGATCGAACCAGCCCGCTTCGGTGCGCAGAAATTGGGGCAGGCGCTCAAGACACCGCCGATGACGCCGGTGGGCGGCACCGGCTATAATGTGATGACTGCGGAGCCATTCGTTCATCGCGTCGTCAATAGCGACCGCCGCGCCTGCCACATCGTCGCGATTGAGCTTCGCCGGGCGGTGCCGGGCGGCAGTCCCTTGTCGGCCCGCCCGAGCGACTATGTCCAGATTTTCGACAATCAGCGGATGCGCGCGTGGCGGTTGATCGTGGCCCCCGGGCAATCAGTACCGGCGATGACCCAAAGCGCGGTTGGCGTGCGGGTGGTGGTGCGCGGAGGGTCGCTGGTGACGAGCATGCCGGGGGTCGCGGATCAGGTGCTGGCGATCCAGAACGGCGATGTGTCGATGCAGCTTGAGGGAACAGCGCGGGCCTTGCGCAACGCCGGCCGGACGCCGATCGAACTGGTCGAGATCGAGCTGAAATAATCAGCCGTTGGGTTCGCTCACCGCGGCAAAAAGTCGGACCGAGTTACCAGAGCGGCTTGGTCGGGCGGTGACGGGTGCGGGTGATTTCGCCCTTGAGCATCTTCGACTTGAAGATTTTGCGCGCAGTTTCGGAGCCATCGACGCTCTTGCAGACCATGCGCACGCCGCCGCTAGCCAGGGTTTCGATCGCCGACACGCCGACGTCCTTGGCCTTGCACTGATCGAGCACCGCGGCTTCGGGCAGATTGATAAACAAGACGCGTCGGGGGGTGTGGTCGGTATCCAAAACAAGGCTCTCCTGGTGGTCAAGCGAGAACAGATGCGCTCTCAGTCACATGACGGCTCGGGGGTGGTCGATCGAGTGATGGCGTGCCCCTAGCACGCACGTCGGCAAAAGTCGCCGCCTCAAATCACGGGATTGCCGTGTTAAACTGAATGATCGGCGTGACGTTGGTGAAATTGGGCAGGTCCTCGATCAGTTTCTGGGTCGATTCCGCCGCCATCGCCGCCTTGGCCCCTTCTTCTTCGCGGAAGCTGAACACGGCATAGGTGAGGAATGTCGGGGGCGATCCGTCGGCCCCGCCTTCGCCCTTGAGCACGCTGGCATAGCCCAGACCATGCGGTCCGAACGCTTCCCCAACCATGGGCAGATGCGTCGAGCGATAATAGTCATAGTCGAAGGTCGCGCCGTCGACGTTGGGATAGGTGATGGTGAGGATGTACATCCGCCGCCCCCTAGCGACTTTCCGTGGCCCTCGCCAGCCGCTAGAGGCGGGGTCACCATGACCACGCCCACCAGCCGCAGCGGCGGCCAGATCCTTGTCGAGCAGCTCAAGATCCAGGGCTGCGAGCGCATCTTCACCGTCCCCGGCGAAAGCTTCCTGGCGGTGCTCGACGCGCTCCATGATGCGCCGGAAATCGACTTGGTCGTCTGCCGTCAGGAAGGCGGCGTGGCCTATATGGC
This sequence comes from Sphingomicrobium sp., assembly GCA_039920065.1. GTDB lineage: Bacteria > Pseudomonadota > Alphaproteobacteria > Sphingomonadales > Sphingomonadaceae > Sphingomicrobium. The sequence goes on from JBDSEL010000094.1 coordinate 9,357, forward strand.
CGATGCCGATGGCAAGATGACCGGGCGGCCCGGTGTGGCCTTCGTCACCCGCGGTCCCGGCGCTACCAACGCCAGCGGCGGAGTCCATGTTGCGTTCCAGGATTCGACCCCGATGATCCTGTTCATCGGCGATGTCGCGCGCGGCGATGTCGATCGCGAAGGCTTTCAGGAAGTCGACTTTCCAGCCTTTTTCGGGCCGATCGCCAAATGGGCGGCGCGGATCGACGATGCCCGGCGCATTCCCGAATATGTCGCCCGCGCCTGGCGCGTCGCGACCGCCGGACGGCCCGGCCCGGTGGTCCTAGCCTTGCCCGAAGACATGTTGCGCGATGTCGTCGAAGCGGTCGATCGGCCGCGCGTCGCTCCAGTCGCCGAAGCGCCCGATCCCGGTGCGATCCAGGCCTTGTTCGAGCTGTTGAAGGATGCCGCCGCGCCGGTGGCCATCGTCGGCGGTGCCGACTGGAGCCCGCGCGCCGGTCATCATTTCGCCAATTTCGCCTTCCGCCACGGCATTCCAGTGGCCGCCGCCTTCCGCCGCCAGGACGCGGTCGACAATCAGTGCGGGGTCTATGCCGGGCAATTGGGTTATGGCCCCAACCCCAAGCTGCAGCAGCGCATCCGCGACGCCGATTTGATCATCGCGGTCGGATCGCGGCTCGGCGAATCGACCACCGACGGCTATGCCTTGATCACCCCCGATCATCCCGGCCAGACCCTGGTCCACGTCCACCCCGACCCCAATGAACTCGATCATGTCTATCGCGCCGATCTGCCGATCTGTGCCGACATGGGCGAATTCGCGGAGATGATCGACGACTGGTCCGACCCCGATTGCGTCCGCTTTGCGGCCGGCGAGGAGGCGCACCGCGACTGGCTCGAATGGTCGCAGCCGGCGCCGCGCGACGGCGTGACGCTCGATCTTGGACCGTGCGTGCAAATGATGCGCGACAAGCTTCCCCGCGATACGATCATTTGCAACGGTGCCGGCAATTTCTCCGGCTGGTGGCATCGCTATTGGCATTACGGCCCGCAGCCGACCCAGCTTGCGCCGACCAGCGGGACGATGGGTTATGGCTTGCCCGCGGCGGTCGCCGCAGCGCTGCGCTTCAAGGACCGAACGGTGGTGTGCGTTGCCGGCGACGGCGATTTCCTGATGAACGGCCAGGAGCTTGCGACCGCGGTCCAGCACGATGCCGACCTTCTCGTCATCCTGGTCGACAATGGCGCTTATGGCACCATCCGCATGCACCAGGAGCGCGACTATCCCGACCGCGTCAGCGGCACCCGACTGGCCAATCCCGACTTCGTCAAGCTGGCCGAGGCATTCGGCGGCTGGGCGACGCGGATCGAGGCGACCGCCGACTTCGGCCCGGCGCTCGACGAGGCGCTGACCCGCAAGGGTGTGCGCCTGCTCCACTGCGTCACCGACGTCGAGGTAATCACCAACGCGACGACCATCAGCCGTCTTCACCAGCGCTGACATGGCCGTCCTCCGGATCGTGGATGTCCCGCCGGCCAGCGCCGACGCGAGCCTCTGTCTCAACCGCTATTTCGAGGAATTGGGCGCGCGCTTCGTCGGTGGGTTCGACCCGGCGCTGAGCGAAGCGCGGACGATCGACGATTTCGGACCGCCCGACGGTGCCTTCGTGCTCGCCTATCAGGGCTCGCGGCCGGTCGGCTGCGGCGGCTTCAAGCGCTTCTCCGCCGATACCGCCTACCTTAAACGGATGTGGATCGACCCGGCGACACGCGGCCAGGGCTTGGGCCGGTCTCTGCTACGCGAACTCGAACAACGCGCCGTACGGCTCGGTTATCGCAAAATGTGCCTGGAAACGCATCGCAGCCTGGCCGAAGCGCAGCAACTCTATCGTCGCAGCGGCTACGCCGAAGTCGCGCCGTTCAACGCTGAACGTTACGCCGACCATTGGTTCGAAAAGTCGCTCGCTGACTAAACTCTGGGCTAGACCCCGGCAGCTGGGGCGAAGTGATCGTTGACGCGGCGGGCGATGTCCGGGTCGGACCGCCGCAAGCGATAGGGGCGTCCCAGAATTTCGGTTGGTACGGGCTCTGTCGGCAGGATGATCGGTGTCGTGGCGGAGCCTCTGACGTGGGCCACCTGCTCGGCCGACAGGCTGAAACAAAAGCGCGACGGGCCACGATCTTCAAACAAGGCAGGAAACGGTTGCATACCAACTCCTACGAACGCTTACTCATCTCACGATACCGGGAAAAAGAAGTTTCCGGGCCAGAGTCGACTCCAGTGTGGTGGTATTTCCGGTGGCAGACCCCATACTTACCCCGTCAGCGCTGCGCGAAGGTCAATCCATTATGGATGCGCTTGCGCACGTCGCTCATTCGCTCCAGCGCCCGGTGGGAACTCTAGATCAATCCGGCGAGCGGGCTGCTGGGGTCAGCGTAGCGGCGCTTGGGCATCCGCCCAGCAAGATAGGACAGGCGCCCAGCCTCGACCGCGTGGCGCATGGCGCAGGCCATCATCACAGGGTCTTTGGCGCCGGCGATGGCGGTGTTCATCAGCACGCCGTCGCAGCCCAGCTCCATCGCCACCGCGGCATCGCTGGCGGTGCCAACCCCGGCATCGACCAGCACCGGCACGCCCGCGCCTTCGACGATCAGGCGGATGGTCACGCGATTCTGGATGCCCAGCCCCGATCCGATCGGCGCGCCCAGCGGCATGATCGCGACCGCGCCGGCTTCCTCGAGCTGCTTGGCGGCGATCGGATCGTCAACGCAATAGACCATCGGCTCGAACCCCTCCTTGACCAGCACTTCGGTCGCCTTGAGCGTTTCGCGCATGTCGGGATAAAGCGTCCGCGCTTCGCCCAGCACCTCGAGCTTGACCAGCGTCCACCCGCCCGCCTCGCGTGCCAGGCGCAAAGTGCGGATCGCCTCGTCGGCGGTAAAACAACCAGCGGTATTGGGCAGATAGGTGGTGCGCTTGGGATCGATGAAGTCAGTCAGCATCGGCGCGCCGGGGTCGCTGACATTGACCCGCCGCACCGCGACGGTGACGATCTCCGCGCCCGACGCCTCGAGCGCGGCGGCGTTTTCGGCAAAATCACGATACTTTCCGGTGCCGATAATCAACCGCGAGGTGAAGGTTCGTCCAGCGACGCTCCAGCTATCGACGGCCTTGGGTGGGTCCAGGCTCATTTCACCCCCCGCCGACGAAATGAACGATCTCGAAATCGTCGCCGTCTTCGACCATGGTCTCGCGGATCTGCCCGCGCGGCACGACCTCAAGATTGCGCTCAACCGCGACTCGACCGGGATCGAGTCCAAGGTCGTTGAGCATCGTGAAAATGCTAATCCCAGCGTTGACTCGGCGATGGTCGCCGTTGACGCGGACCGAAAGGCTTTGATCGACAGACATTGACAAACGCCAGATAGGAAGCTGAACCCCGCCACGCAAATGAGTGATGTAATTTTTGTCTTGAACGGGCCGAACCTCAACCTCCT
>JBDSEL010000095.1:0-9377 GCA_039920065.1 Sphingomicrobium sp.
AAAGTGGGTTTGTCGCGCGAATAGCGGTAGCGGACGTGGGGTCTCGCGGCAGGCGAAGAAACAGAATCGCCGGTGCTCTCCAGTCCGTCCAGTGTCTCGCCTGGCTTGTGCGGTGGACGAACCGAGCAAGCCAGCCCATCGCGCGAGCCGAATGGGCAGCGCGATCATAACCCGGACGAGGCAGGACCGCAATCGGCAGAATCCGCGCTAAGTCTCTCCAATCACGCCATTTGTGAAAATCCGGCAGGATGTCGCTGCCCAGCAGCCAGATGAACTCGTGCTGCGGGAAGCGGGCCGTGATGGTGCGCACGGTGTCGATCGTGAAGCGGGTGCCCAACTGGCGTTCAAGATCGGTGGCGACGATCGGTGCGTGCCGCGCCATCGCTTTGGCCGAGGCCAGCCGGGCAGCGAACGGAGCCATGTCCTTCGCCTCGGCCTTGAGCGGATTGCCCGGCGACACCAGCCACCACACCTGGTCGAGGCCAAGCGCGCGCAGGGCCGCCAGGCTGGCCTGGCGGTGCCCGCGATGCGCCGGGTTGAAGCTCCCCCCGAGAAGGCCGATGCGCGCCATGTGAGCGACCGGCTAGCACGCGGTGCGGCGCGGGACTATGGCCGCCGCCGATGGTGGGCGAAATCAACAGTAACGACGAAGCGGTGGGCGACGGCCATTCGCATGAAACCCATTGCCTCAATTGCCGGGCGCCGGTGACCGGCGCTTATTGCGCGCGTTGCGGGCAGAAAGCACACGTCCACCGTACGATCGGAGCCTTCTTCCACGACCTTTTGCATGGCGTGCTCCACGTCGACGGCAAGATGTGGCGAACGCTTCCTTTGCTCGTCTGGCGCCCTGGCGACCTCACCCGCCGCTACATCGACGGACAGCGCGCAAGCTTTGTCTCGCCGATGGCGATGTTCCTGTTTTCGGTGTTCATGATGTTCGCCGTGCTCGGCGCCACGGTCGATACCAATAACATCGGCTCGCCGCAGATTTCGGGCGATCTCGACAAGGCGATGGCCGAAACCAAGACGCGCATCGCGGGACTCGAGCAGCGCCGCGCGGTGCCGCTTGGGCCGGGCACGACCAAGGCCATGATCGATCAGCGCATCGCCAAGGAGCAAGGCGACCTGCGCGACCTCGAGACGATGAAGTCCATCAGCCTCAACCGGCCGACCCCGGTTACGCTGTCGAGCCGGCTCGAATGGCTTCAGAAACCGATCGAGCACGCGCTCCAGAACCCCGATCTGCTGGTCTATAAGATCCGCACCAGCGCCTATAAATGGAGCTGGTTGGTGATTCCGATTTCGGCGCCTTTCCTGTGGCTGCTGTTTCCGTTCAGCAGGCGCTTTCGAATGTACGATCACGTCGTTTTCGTGACCTATTCGATGGCCTTCATGACCATTGTCGCGGTGGTTTCCGCTTTGGTTTATTTCGCCGGGGCCGAGAGCTTTGCAAGCATGGCCTTCTTCATCCCGCCAGTTCACCTCTACCGCCAGCTCAAAGGCGCTTATGGCCTCAACCGCTTTGGGGCGTTGTGGCGGGCGGTTGCGCTGACGGTCTTCGCGGTCATCGCGCTCGGCCTGTTTGCGGTGCTGATGATTACGGTCGGCGTGCTCTAACGCTTGTCGGCCGGGCAGGGGAATTTCTTCTCCATCAAGCGGGTCGTGGCTTCGGTCATGTCGATCGTTCGGCGGGCCGGCGTCGGGATCGCCCCGAGTGCGTTCAGAAATTCCTCATTGCCCATTCGTTTGGCGCCCTTGGGTGGGCAGTAGCGACCGTGCTTGCCATCGGCTTCGGTCGACAGCCGAGTTTGCTTAACCAGCGCGCCGGCCGCCTTGACCTCCTTCACCAGCGCCTTGACCTCGCCGGCCGAGAACATCGCCATCGCACCCTTCTTCTTGAGTTTGAGCGCGCGCTGGTAGAATTCCTCGGCATTCATCTGCTGAGCGGTTGCGGGCCCGGCGACGCCTGCCAGCAGCAGCCCGGCTGCGATGATCGCCCGTCGATGGTAATGCAAAACTTTCCCCTCGGCCCAGGAACCACGCGCCATTGCGAAAGCTAGCGCGTCACCAGCCAATGGCAAGTGCCTGATTTTTCAGGCTTTGGCGCAGGGGTATTTGACGGCCATGATACGATCGACTGCTTCGGTCATCGTCATGCGCTGGCGCTCGGCCTGCGGAATCGCTGCCAGCCGCGCCATGAATTCGTCGCTGTCCATTTTCTGCCTGCCGGACGGGGGGCAATAGCGAGTCGGCTTGCCGGCCAGCTTGTCGGCCTTGTAGCGCGCGCTACTCGCCTCGCCCGCCGCTTGGCCCTCGGCCATCAGCTTCTTGACCGCGCCCATCGAAAACAGCGCCATTGCGCCCTTCGCTTTGAGCTTGGTCGCGCGCTCGTGGAACGTCTGGGCGTTCATCGTCTGCGCGACGATGGGCACCGCCGTGGTCAACAGCAACAATCCGACGACAGCCAAACGCATAAAAACCCCCTCCTGTGGCGGGGGCACAAGAGGGGGTTTAAAGTGAATGTGAATTGAACCGTCAGCGCGGCAACGTCAGGTGCCCGCCGGAGCCGCTCCGCCGATGCCCACTGCGGGCCGCTTGGCCTTGGGGATCGACGAGCCCGCAGTTGGGATCGCCGTTCCCTTGCTCGCACCGCGGTCGATCGAACCGCCGTCGAGGATGGTCTTGATTTCGTCACCGCTCAGCGTCTCATATTCGAGCAACGCCTTGGCCAGCGTCTCCAGTTCGGAGCGATGCTCGACCAGCAGGGCCTTGGCGCGGTCATAGCCTTGTTCGACGATCCGGCGGATTTCCTTATCGATCGACTGCGCGGTCTCGTTCGACATGTTCTTCTGGCGATTGACCGAATAGCCCAGGAACACTTCTTCGTCGGCCTCGGCATATTGCAGCGGGCCAAGCTCCTCCGACATTCCCCAGCGGGTGACCATGTCGCGGGCCAGGCCGGTGGCATAGCTGATGTCCGATGACGCGCCCGAGCTGACCTTGTCGTAGCCGAAGATGATTTCCTCGGCGACGCGGCCGCCCATCGACACCGCCAGATTGGCGTACATCTTGTCGCGGTGATAGCTGTAGCTGTCGCGTTCAGGCAGGCGCATGACCATGCCCAAGGCGCGCCCGCGCGGGATGATCGTGGCCTTGTGAATGGGGTCAGACGCGGGCTCGTGAATCGCGACGACGGCGTGGCCAGCCTCGTGATAGGCGGTCATCTTCTTCTCGTCCTCGGTCATCACCATCGAGCGCCGCTCGGCGCCCATCATGACCTTGTCCTTGGCTTCCTCGAACTCGCTCATCGCGACCAGCCGCTTGCCTTTGCGCGCCGCCAGCAGCGCCGCTTCGTTAACCAAATTGGCAAGGTCGGCGCCGGAAAAGCCGGGGGTTCCACGGGCAATCACCCGCGTGTCGACGTCGGGCGCCAGCGGCACCTTCTTCATGTGCACCGCAAGGATTTGCTGGCGGCCGTCGATATCGGGGCGCGGGACCATCACCTGGCGATCGAAGCGGCCGGGACGAAGCAAGGCCGGATCGAGCACGTCGGGGCGGTTGGTCGCGGCAATGATGATGATGCCTTCATTGGCCTCGAAGCCGTCCATCTCGACCAGAAGCTGGTTGAGGGTCTGCTCGCGTTCGTCATTGCCGTTGCCGAGCCCGGCACCGCGATGGCGGCCGACGGCGTCGATCTCGTCGATGAAGACGATGCACGGCGCTGATTTCTTAGCCTGTTCAAACATGTCGCGGACGCGGCTTGCGCCGACGCCGACGAACATCTCGACAAAATCCGAGCCCGAGATGGTGAAGAACGGCACGCCGGCTTCGCCAGCGATGGCGCGCGCGAGCAGGGTCTTGCCAGTGCCGGGTGAGCCGATCAGCAAGGCGCCCTTGGGGATCTTGCCGCCCAGGCGTGCAAATTTGCCTGGATCCTTGAGATATTCGACAATTTCCTCAAGTTCTTCGCGCGCTTCGTCAATCCCGGCGACGTCGGCGAAGGTCACTCGGCCTTCCTTTTGCGTCAGCATGCGCGCGCGGCTTTTGCCAAAGCCCATCGCGCCCGATCCGGCGTTCTTCTGCATCTGGCGCATGATGAAGATGGCGATGCCGATCATCAGCAGGAACGGCAGCGAATTGTAGAGGAGGTAAATCCAGATGCTCGAGCCTTCGTCGGCCTTGACCTGGACCGCCACACCCTTGCCGATCAGCCGGTCGGAGACATTGGCATCGCCCGGAGCGGTGGTGGTGAAAGCCTCGCCGCTGTCGAGCTTGCCCGAAATGCTGGCATTACCGGTCGCGCCGGTCGCCATGGTCACCGACTGGACGCTGCCGGCGTCTACCTTGCGAATGAAATCCGAATAAGGGATCGCCTGGCCGGTGGCCGCGGTCGAGCCGCCGCCAATCACCTGCACGAACAGGATCAGGCCGAAGATGACTCCCGCCCAGATCATGAAATTGCGGGTCCACGGGTTGGGCGGCTTCTTGTCGTTCTCGTTCATCGATTTTCCACCGGGGCATGAGCGCCCATCGCCCCTAAAATAGGGAATGCAGAATCAATAACAATGGACCGCAAGCCGGTAGTGGCTAGGCCTTGACCTTGCGTGCCGGCGCCTTGGTGAAGGTCCAGCCCTTGCCACCGGCGCACAGGACGCCCTTCAGGGTCACTGTCTTGCCTTGGCTCAGCGCGAACATCAGCCGGTCGCTCTGGCGGCCGCGAATGGGCACGCTGCGGCCCTCAGTGGCCAGCATGTTAATCGCCCGCGACAACAACCGGCGGCGAAGCTCGCGCGGCAATTCCTTGACCGCCAGCTCGATCTTGTCGTCCTCGACCTTGGCCACCTTGAACCATTCGCGATTGGCGGCCCAGGTCAGCGCCGCATCGGCGTCCGCAAGGTGCGACGCACTGGCCGAAATTGCCCGCGAGCCGAGCCACGAGGCGGCATCGCCAAGTGCCTTGCGAATGCGCACGCGCTCGAACTTCTCGTCCTCGTTGCTGGGGTCGCGGACCGGCTTCACGCCAGCAACGTCGCAGATTTTCTCAAGCGTTGCGTGGCGCCAGCCGAGCAGCGGCCGGATGAGTGCCTCCTCGCCGCCGGGCACGCGCACAGCATGGCGCATTCCGGCCAGGCCATTGAGGCCTGCGCCGCGGCGCAGGCGCATGATCATGGTTTCGGCCTGGTCGTCGGCATGATGGGCGGTGGCCAACATCTTGATGCCCCGCTCGCGCGCCCATTCGGCCAGTGCGCCATAACGGCGAACCCGAGCCAGCTCCTGGATCCGCGTTTGCGGTTTCTTGTCCCACGCGATCGGCAGGGTGCGATGTTCGATTCCCAACTCGCCGCACAATTTGGCAACCGACTTGGCTTCGTCGGCGCTACCGGCGCGAAGCCCGTGATCGACTGTCGCGACCTCGATCTCGCCCGGCCGAGCGGCGGCGGCGAGTAGAAGCAGTGCAAGGCTGTCGGGCCCGCCCGAAACGCCAAGGCCGATCTTCTGGCCGGGAGGGGCAATGCGCGCGAGTTCGGCAGTGAACCGCTCGACCGCTTTGGGCGGGAGCTTGGTGAGCCGGGATTGTGACTTGGTGTCGACCTTTGCGGCCATATTCAGCACTGGGCCTCCGCTTTGCCGTCGGTGACGAGCTGGTTGAGATCTGGGCGAACCTTGGCGCCATAGACCGCCTCGAGTTCGCTATAGGCCTTACACGCTTGTCCCGGCTGGCCAAGCTTCATCAGCGCCTTGCCGAGGTAAAAAAGGCTGTCCGGCGCGCGTTCGCCCTTGGGGTTCTTGCGGTAGTTGGCGAGCAGCACATCGGCCGCGGCGGTGGCCTTGCCGCTGTCGAGCAGCGAGCGGCCGACGAGGTTATTGGCGTAGCTCACCCGGCGATGCGCCGGGTAAGCGGCGGTGAATGCGCGCAATGAGCGGATCGCGCCATCGAAATCGCCCGACTGCCATTGCTTGAAACCGATCGTATAGGCGTCCTCACCGAGATCGTCGAGCGTTAGCGTGGGCACGGGCGGACCGCCGTCGAGAGCCGCAGCAGGCGTCGCCGGCTTGGGTTTGGGCTGGGTCGCGGGGGTCGGAACGGTGCCGCTCGTCGACGGAATGGTGGTCGCATTCGGCGGCACAATCGTGCCCTCGGCGAGCTTGCGCTCGAGCGCGCTCAGCCGCTCGCCGCTGTCGCTGCGGGCCTTGGCCAGATCTGCCTGCACGGTGCGCAGGCCGTTGCCGTTTTCCTCCGCCAGACGAAGAATATCCGCCAATTGCCGCTCGAGCGAATCGAGCCGCTGGGCGAGCGAGGCGACCGACGATTGGGCCGCCGCGGGGTCGTCGGGGAAACCAGCGGTGTCGGCCGGGCGACCCTTTGGAAACACTTGCCGCTGCATCTGCGAGATTTGCTTTTCGAGCCGCTCGAGCCGCTGTTCGGGGCTTGGCGCCGGGCGTTGCGCGATGGCGGAAGGCGCGGCCGACACGGCGAGCGCGAGGCCCGCGACGAACAGGCTGGGCAGGCGAAGGCTGGTCACTGGAAATATCCCATCATTTGAATTCGGCGAGCTTGGGCCGAAGCGCCTTGCCCGTCGATGAATCGCGTTGCCCGGTTAGCTGACCTGATTGCCGACCGGAACCGGGGCTCGAGCGGGCGTCGCGGGCGGTGTCGCAGCGGGCCGCGGTGCCGCTCGGCGCGGGGCTGGCGGCGGTGCGCGGCGGGGTGCGGGGGCAATTGCGGCGGGAGCGGGCGCTGCCGCTGGCGGAGTCGCGGCCCCGGTACGCAGCAAATCGGCGGGGAGCAGGCTGATGTCGCTGACCATCTTGCCGGGAACGCCAACCGCGGGGGCGGGGGTCGCGCCGACCATGATCTTGAGCGCCTCGGGCTTGCCCGTCTTGAGCAAGGGCGCGGTGGCCGTCGCTGGGACCGGGAGATCGGTGCCGGGGTTGAGCATCCCCGAGAAATAGCTTGTGCCGGCCTTATCATAGACCGCGACCCAAACCGGTTCGAGCGCGCTCAGCACGACGGCGCCTTGCGCCACCGGGGAAGGCGGCTGTGCGACCGTCGCGGCGGGGGCGGGCGCGACCTGGTTGGCAGGCTGGCCCTGATCGTTTCCGTATAGCTCGCGATTGTTCATCCAGCGGAACAACAGGACGATCAGCAGGACAGCCGCGATCGCTCCAAGAACCAGCCATTTGGGCATCGAACGCGCGGGATCGGCGGGCTCGAACACCTCGGCTGGGGCCATCGGCACCATCCGCACGTCACCCATTTCGGCGCGCAATTGCTCGCCGATCGCGACCCGATCGAGATCGACCGCATTGGCGTAGCTCTTGGCGAACCCGACGGTGTAGGTCGGCGCCGGCAGGCTTGCCCAGTCGCTGTCTTCGAGGCTTTGGAGGTGGCGCAGCGGAATCCGCGTCTGCGCGGCGAGGTCTTCGAGGCTCATCTTCTTCTTCGTGCGCGCGGCGCGAAGCTGCTGCCCAACGGTCGGCATCGCCTTTTCGACTACTTCCTCGTCCATCGACCTATTCTACTCCCATCGCGCCTGAGATGCACTGTGCGGGCTGGGCGGTGGCTGTCAACTAGCCGATCATTACGCTGTGACGGCGCGCCCAGTCGGTTAGCGTCTTGCGCATGTCGCGCGGCGGCGTTGCGAGCAGCTTGTCGAGCCGCGCCCGAGCGGCCCCGGCGTCGAGCGAGCGGACCATCGCCTTAACCGGCCCAACGCCGGCCGGCGTGATCGAAAAATTCTCCGCGCCAATGCCGATCAACGCCATCGCCTCGAGGGGTCGGCCGGCCATTTCACCGCAGATGCGGACCGGCACATCGGCCGCGCGGGCCTCCGCCAGCACCCGCCGAAGATAGCGCAGGATCGCCGGGCTGAGCCAGTCGTAGCGCTGGGCAAGGCGCGGGTCGGCGCGGTCGGCGGCGAACAGGAATTGCGTCAGATCGTTGGTCCCCACCGACAGGAAATCGATCTTGGGAAGGAACACGTCGAGCATTTCGCCGAGCGCCGGGACCTCCAGCATCGCGCCGTATTCGATCGCTTTGGGCAGCGCCTTTTGCGCTGTCCGGCACCAATTGACCTGCTCCTCGAACAGCGCCTTGGCGTCGTCGAATTCCCACGGCTCGCTGACCATCGGGAACATCACCTTGAGCGTCTGCCCGGCCGAGGCCTCGATCAGTGCCCGGGCCTGGGCTTTCATCAACGTCGCGCGGTCGAGGCTGAGGCGCAGGGCGCGCCAGCCCATCGCCGGATTTTCGGCTTGGTCATGAACGTCGGCCAGATAGGGCAGGGCTTTGTCGCCGCCGATATCGAGCGTTCGAAACACCACCGGCTTACCCTTGGCCTGCTCCAGCACCTTCGAATAGAGCCGCTGCTGGCGCTCGCGCCCGGGCAAGGTGGCCGACACCAGGAACTGGAATTCGGTCCGGAACAGGCCGATGCCGTCGGCGCCAGCGATGTCCAGCTGGGCGGCATCCTCGGACAGGCCGGCATTGACCATGACGCTGATCTTGAGCCCGTCGGCAGTCACTGCCGGAAGCGGGCGCAATTGCTCCATCTGGGCGCGTCGTTTGTGGCTCATCGCCATGCGCTGCTCGAACCCGGTGACCAACGCGCGATTGGGCCGGATCATGATGCTCCCGGCATCGCCGTCGACCAGGATCGCCTCGCCTTCCTCGACGCTGTGGCGGATATCGTGGAGGCGGCCGATGACCGGCACGCCCATGGCCCGCGCGACAATCGTCATGTGGCTGGTCAGCGAACCTTCCTCGAGCAGCACGGCCTTGAGCCGGCGGCGGTCGTATTCGAGCAGTTCGGCTGGCCCCAGATTGCGCGCGATCAGCACCGTGTCGTGGGCCAGTCCGGTCTGAGCCGCGGTGCCCATGCGTCCGCTGACGATGCGCAACAGCCGGTTGGACAGGTCCTCAAGGTCGTGCATCCGCTCGGCGAGCAGCGGATCGTCGATCTCCTGCATCCGCGCCCGAGTGCGCTGCTGGACCCGCTCGATCGCCGCTTCGGCGGTCAGGCCGCTGTCGATCGCCTCGTTGATCCGCCGCGACCAGCCTTCGTCATAAGCGAACATCTTGTAGGTCGCGAGGATCTCGCTGTGCTCGCCCGGCGTCCCGAATTCGGTCTCGCGAGTCATGTTGTCGATCTGCTCGCGCATCTTGCGGAACGCGGCATAGACGCGCGTGCGCTCGGCCTCGGTGTCCTCGGCCACGGTATGTTCGACGACAACTCGGGGTTCGTGGAACACGGCGCGGCCCTTGGCCATGCCCGACACCAGCTTCAGGCCCGACAGCCGCAACGGCCCCGCATTTCGCATCCGCCCGCGCCGCGCCCCGTCGACCAGCCGCGCCCCGGCGATCAATTCGGACAGCA
>JBDSEL010000096.1:0-4895 GCA_039920065.1 Sphingomicrobium sp.
GCATCGCGCGTCTGTGATGCCGGACGGGCCGCACATTGGGTTTATGCGGCCGCGCAACAGGAGGGAATTTGCTCATGATGGGAATTATCGTTTGGCTGATCGTCGGTGGCGTGTGCGGCTGGCTTGCCAGCATGGTGATGCGCACTGACGCTCAACAAGGTGTTCTTCTCAACATCGTCGTCGGCATCGTCGGCGCAGCCATCGCCGGCTTCCTGCTCGGCGGCGGCGCTTCGCTGAACCAGGGTGTTACGGTTGAAAGCTTCCTCTACTCGCTCCTCGGTGCGGTGGTGTTGCTGGCGATCGTCAACCTCGTTCGTCGGGGTTCGGTCCGCTAAGTCAGCGGCCAACAGTTAAGAAAGGCCGCGCAGCCCAAGCGGGTTGCGCGGCCTTTTTTATGACTCAAGGACTGCCGAAAACTACCGAAAACCGCCGCTCGCAGCTATTGAAGTTCGAACGTCATCGCCAGGTTGATCTGCAACTTCTGCTCACCGGCGTCGATCTTGCTGCTTGCCGCATCACCGGCCTCGGCGCGCATCATCACCATCGGCGGCGGCGATGAATAGCCCCCGCTCTCGCTTACCGCGACCACGCGAACGACCCGCATGTCCATGGCGCGGGCATAAAGATCGGCGCGGGCGCGTCCCGCTGCAACTGCCTTGGCGCGAGCTTCGTCGAGCGCCTGTTCGGGCTTGTCGATAGTCAGCGTCGGGCCGTTGATCGAATTCGCACCTTCGGCGACCAGCGCATCCAAAATCTCGCCCGCCGCGCCGACGTCGCGAAAGCGAACGCTGAGCTGGTTCGACGCATTGTAGGCGACCAGTCTCGGCGCCTTGCTATTTTCGTAGACGTAATCGGGGTTGAGGCTGATGTTGCTGGTCTGGATGTCGCGGTCGGCGACCCCGGCCCGGGTCAGCGCCGCGCGCACCCGCGCCATCTTGGTCGCCGCCTGCTGCATCGCTCCGCGCGCCGACGTCGAGCGGGTCACGACGCCCGCGCTGATGATCGCCAGGTCGGGCACCCGCGTCACTTCGCCAACCGCGTTGATATCAAGGCGCGTGCCGGCGATCGCCTGAGTGATCGTCGATTGCTGGGCCAATACGGGCGCCGGAATGGCGGCCGCGCCTAGGCACAGCGCCGCGAGAATTGCTTTGGGCGTCATCATCATCTCCTCAACTGCCAGTCGCCCCCAGCGTTGCCGAGCACGCATGGCCGCATGCTGAACGGTCGTCTGCCGATGTTGGCGGTTGCCGCCGCCGGTCAGGTCCGACGCGATGCGACCAGGCGATAAATGAACAGCAACAGGAATGCGCCGACGACTGCGGCAATAAAGCCCGCCCCTTCGCCATTCTTGTACCAGCCGACCTGCTGACCGAGGAAGCCGGCGAGCACCGCGCCGGCAACGCCAAGCAAGACGGTGATGATGCAGCCGCCCGGGTCGCGCCCGGGCATGAGCAGCTTGGCAATCGCGCCGGCGACTCCGCCAATTACGATCCAGGCCAGAATTCCATGTGTCTCGAGCATCCGATGTCCCCTGTTTACTACCGTCATCCGCCAATATCCGGCTTGGGCGATGATGCCAATGCGCCTTTGGCGTGCGCTGGCCGCTGTTCATCGAAAACCGGTAGCGCGTCGCAACACATTGCTGCCTGTTGCAACGGGTGACTTATTTGGATAATACACCCTTACAGATTGATTCCGAGCAATCGGCGCTACAGGCAGATATGATGAACCGCGAAACCACTTTCGAAGCTTCCGACACCCTCGTCGTCGTCGACACCGCACGTCGCCGCCGCCGGATCATGATCGCCGCGATTTTGGGCGCTGTAGTGCTTGCGCTCGTCGCGCTGTCGCTGTTCACCGGCAAGGATCCCGCCGAGCCCGAAGGGGCCGGTGCGGGCCAAGGCCAGGTGCCGAGCGTGACCGTCGTCACTCCCGGCCAAAGCCAGATCGGCCGGATCATCAGCGCCAGCGGACCGCTGGCCGCGCGCCGCGACCAGCCGGTCGGTGTCGCTGGGCAGGGCGGCCGAGTCGTCCGAGTCCTGGTCGATGCCGGAAATTGGGTTCGCGCGGGTCAGGTGCTGGCGGTGATCGACCGCTCGGTTCAGGCGCAGCAGGCGGCACAGCTGTCGGCCCAAATCGATGCCGCGCGCGCCCAGGCCGCGCTCGCTCAAAGCAATTACGAACGGGCTTTGTCGTTGCAGTCTCGCGGCTTCGTTTCCAAGGCTGAAATCGATGCCAAGCGCGCCACTCGCGATGCCGCCAACGCCCAGGTTCGGGTGGCTCAGGCCCAGCTCGGCGCGACTCGCGCTCAGCTCGGCCAGCTCAGCGTTATCGCGCCGGCCAGCGGCCTCGTCCTCGAACGCAATGTCGAGGTCGGGCAGATCGTCGGACCCGGCTCGGGCGCATTATTCCGGGTTGCCGAGGGCGGCCAGATGGAGCTTCGCGCTCGCCTGGCGCAGCAGGACGTTGCCAAGGTTTCGACCGGCATGGCCGCGTCGGTCACGCCGGTCGGCGCCGACCGCGCTTATTCGGGTTCGGTGTGGCAAGTCTCGCCGATCATCGACGCTCAGTCGCGGCTTGGCGAAGTGCGCATCAGCGTGCCCTATGACAAGGCCATGCGCCCGGGCGGCTATGCAGAGGTCAAGATCGGCGCCGGCACGACCAGCGCGCCCGTCCTCCCGCAGAGCGCGGTGCTGAGCGATGCCGCGGGCAATTACGTCTATCTGATCAACGACAAAAGCATGGTCGTTCGCCGCGACATCAAGATCGGCGACGTCAGCGACCAGGGCGTCGTCATCGCCAGCGGCCTCAGCGGCACCGAAAAGATCGTGCTGTCGGCGGGCCCGTTCCTCAACCCGGGACAGAAGGTCAATCCGCGTCGCAAGGCCGCTCGCTGAACATTTAGGACGAAGGTTCCTCCCCCATGACTTTCCGCAATATCTCGTCCTGGTGCATTCAAAACACGGTCCCGCCGATCGTGCTGTTCGTCGGGCTGATGCTGGCCGGCATCATCACCTTCATGGGCATGCAGGTGAACAACAATCCCGACATCGATTTCCCGGCCGCCGTGGTCGCGGTGTCGCAGCCCGGCGCAGCGCCGGCGGAAATGGAATCGCAAGTCACGCAGCGGGTCGAATCGGCGATCCGTGGAGTCAGCGGCGTCGACGAAATCAATTCGACGGTCCGCGAAGGCGTCAGCGAAACCTTCGTCCAGTTCGAAATCGGCACCCCGACCGACCGCGCCATCAACGACGTTCGCAACGCCATGGCGCAGATCCGCTCCAACCTGCCCGACGGGATCCTCGAGCCGCAGGTGGTCCGCGTCGACATCGCCGGCGACCCGATCGTCTATGCCGGTGCCAGCACCACCGACATGAGCCTCGAGGAATTGAGCTGGTATGTCGACAACACCGTCGCGCGCCGCCTGCTCGGGGTCGAAGGCGTGGCAGCGGTCGAACGGACCGGCGGGGTCGATCGTCGTATTCGCATCATCCTCGATCCGACCGCGCTTCAGGCGCAAGGCGTGACCGCGGCGCAGGTCAATTCGCAACTTCGTCAGAGCAACCTCAACGCCCCCGGCGGCCAGGCCGAATTCGCCGGCTCCAAACAGTCGGTGCGTGTGCTCGGCAACGCCAAGAACGCTTATGATTTGTCGCAGACCCAGATTTCGCTGCCCGGCGGGCGCTATGTCCGTCTGGCCGATCTTGGTCAGGTCAAGGACAGCTATGCCGAGCAGACCACCCGCGCCAAGATGAATGGCGCTCAGGTCGTCAGCTTCGAAGTCACGCGGGCCAAGGGCTCCTCGGAAGTCACCGCCTACGACAGCGCCTGGGCCGAGCTGCACAAGATCGAGAAGGACAATCCGAAGATCAAGTTCAACGAGATCTTCAACGAGGTCGAATATACCAAGGCGCAATATACCTCGGCCATGGAAGGCCTGATCGAGGGCGCGATCCTGGCCGTTCTGGTCGTTCTGCTGTTCCTGCGCGACATCCGCGCAACCCTGATCTCGGCGCTCGCCATCCCGCTGTCGGCAATCCCCGCCTTCTGGTTCATGGATCTGCTCGGGATCAGCCTCAACTTCATGTCGACCATGGCCATGAGCCTGGTCGCCGGGGTTCTCGTCGATGATGCGATCGTCGAGATCGAGAATATCGTGCGCCACATGCGGATGGGCAAATCGGCCTATCAGGCGTCGCTCGACGCGGCCGACGAAATTGGCCTTGCGGTGCTGGCGACGACGATGGCGATCGTCGCGGTGTTCCTGCCGGTCGCCCTGATGCCCGGCATATCGGGTCAGTTCTTCAAGGCTTTCGGCTTCACCGTCGTCGTGTCGGTGCTGATGAGCCTGCTCGTCGCGCGCATGATCACGCCATTGGTCGCGGCCTATTTCCTGCGCAGCCACGGCGTCCAGCCCCATGCCAATTTCAAGTGGATGGATGCCTATCTCAACATCCTCAACTGGAGCCTCGATACGACCAAGGCGGACGCGGCCATCGCCCGTTTGCCCAGCGCCCGTGGGCGCTGGACCTATTATCTTGGCTTTTTCGGCCTAGTTCTGGTGATGATCGTTGGCGGGGGTGTGGCACTGGTTGCCGCGATGAAGGTGCTCGGCATGGTCATCCCCAAGTCGGTGGCGGTCTTGCCTGCGCTGCTCGTTGCCATCGCGGCGGGCTATTTGCTGGGCATGGCCATCGCCAAGGGGCTGCGTCGCCTTGGCGGCGGATTTGGCACTTGGTTCGGCGTCGCCGCTGATCATTGGAATGCACGGCTCAAGGACAACCGCATGCTGATGGTCGGTGCCGGCCTGCTCGCGTTCGTCCTCAGCATCGGCCTGTTCGGCACCTTGTCGATGACCTTCCAGCCGCCGCTCAATCGCAATTTCGCGGCGATCA
>JBDSEL010000097.1:0-2702 GCA_039920065.1 Sphingomicrobium sp.
CTTCCTTGACCAGCCATTTGGCAAGACTGCCCTCCTCCATCGTCGGGGACAGCGCGGGCATTTTGAGTTCGATCGGCATCAGGGCGAGTCCCCTCCTCACGGGCTTGCCTTGGCTCAAAGCCAATGCAGCGGGCCGGGTCAAGCGCGACTTGGCCCAAGGCTTGCGCTGACAGGCGCTTTGCCGCAGCACTTGGAGCCATGGGGGACGACAACCGCAAACGCACCTATCTGGTGGTGGTCGACGATAGCGCCGAGGCTCGCGTGGCGCTGCGCTATGCCGCCCGCCGCGCCGCCAAGACCGGCGGGCGGGTCGAGGTTCTGGGCCTGGTCGAACCGCAGGATTTCGTTCAATTCGGCGGCGTCCAGGCGGCGATCGAAGAAGAACAAAGGGCGCGAATCGAAGGCGTAGTGTCGGGCGCGGTCGGCGACATTCTCGACGAATCGGGGATCGAGGCGACGGTCGCGCTACAGCAAGGGGAGCCGGCGCGGGCGCTGCGCGATTACCTCGGCAATCGCGACGACATCTCGGCGCTGGTTCTCGGAGCGGCGCCAAGCGGCAATCCGGGGCCGCTGGTGATGAGCTTTTGCGGTAGCGATGCGGGCACGTTGCCGTGCCCGGTCATGGTCATTCCTGGCTCGCTCAGCGACGAGCAGCTCGACCAGCTAAGCTAGATTGCCGTGGCCATGATCGCGGCCAGGCGCTCGACCCCCGCCTGATCCTCGCGATCGAAACGGCCGTGCGCCGGACTGTCGATATCGAGCACGCCGAGCAAGGCGCCGTCGCGGATGATCGGAACCACGATTTCGCTGATCGATGCGCTGTCGCAGGCAATGTGGCCGGGAAAGGCGTGGACGTCCTCGACCAACTGCGTCTCAAGCGATTGCGCGGCCACGCCGCAGACCCCTGCGCCAAAGGCGATGCGGATGCACGCCGGGCGCCCCTGGAATGGCCCGAGCACCAGTTCGCCGCCGATATTGCGATAAAAGCCGACCCAGTTGATGTCGGGCAAAATCTCCCACAGCAGCGCGGCGGCATTGGCCATGTTCGCAATGCCGTCGGGCTCGCCCGCGACTAGGCCCTGAAGCGCGCTTGCAAGGTCGGCGTAGAGTGTTGCCTTGTCGGCACCCTCGATCTTGAATTCGTACATCAATCCAACCTTACTTTACCGCGCGTCGACTTGACTGCGCTGCGCTGTTTCTTGCCATCGACGCGCTTGGCCCTGGCGGCTTTGGAGGGCCGCGTCGCCTTGCGCTTCTTGGGCGCCATATGGGCAGCGGCGAGCATTTGCGCCAGCCGGGCGCGAGCATCGGCGCGATTGCCCTCCTGGGTGCGATAGCGTCGCGCGGTGACGATCAATTCGCCGCCGCTGGTCAGCTTGCTCCCCGCAATGCCCTTGAGCCGCTGATAGACTTCGGGGTGAAGACCGAGGCGGAACACGTCGAGCCGAAGCTGGCACGCGCTCGCGACCTTGTTGACGTTCTGGCCGCCCGGCCCGGTCGCGGCGAGGAAGCTTTCGCTCAGCGCCTCTTCGGGCAGGTCAAAGGGCGGGAGCGGCGGCATCGTCGTCCTCGCTCAGAAAATCGAGGAACAGGCCAAAGTGATCGGGGATCGGCGCGGTGACGTCGATCGCCGGCCGGGGATCGCGCGGCACTTTGAGTTTCCACGCATGGAGCAGCATCGGCTGATCGGGATCGGCGTCGCGGTCGGCATAAACCGGATCGCCGACGATCGCCGCGCCCAACCCGCGCGCGGCGTGGACCCGGATCTGGTGGGTACGGCCGGTTTCGGGACGGAACTCGACCAGGCTCTGCTCGCCGATCGTGCCGAGCCGGCGCCAGTGGGTGCGGGCGCTCTTTCCAGCATCGTCGGGGACCATCCGCCAGCCCGCCGCCGCGGTCGAGAATTTGGCCAAGGGCAGATCGATCACGCCGCTGTCGTCGGGACAAATACCATCGACGACGGCGAGATAGACCTTCTCGACTCCATGGGCCTCGAACGCGGCCTGGAACGTCTTGCGCGCGCGGGCATTGCGCGCGAACAGCAAGCACCCAGTGGTGTCGGTATCGAGGCGATGCATCGCCACCGGCGCCATTTTGAAGCCCAGCTTGAGCTCATCGATAAAGGTTTCGACCGACGCGCGGCCGTTGCGCGGCGGATCGACCGGAAGGCCGCCGGGCTTGTCGATGACAATGGCCTCGCCGTCGGCGAACAGGATGCGCTCTTCCAACATTTCCTGTCCTTGCGAGGAACGCACTGTCGAAGCAATCCAGTTTACGCCGAGCAATCTCGCTCCACCGCCGGACTTGTGACTCTGGCGCAACGATTCAGCCGGATTCCAGCTGGTTAGGATATATTAACCTTTTCTCTTCAGAACTCTAATGGTTAATGAAGGCTTCAAGGCTGTTAAGCGTGTGTTACGCTCATCAACGGTCGGGAACAGGGGACAAGTCCATGCGGGTGTTGCTGATTGAAGACGAGCCGACCACGGCCAAGAGCATTGAGCTGATGCTCGGCACCGAGGGGTTCAACGTCTACACCACCGATCTTGGCGAAGAGGGTTTGGACCTTGGCAAACTCTATGATTACGACATCATTTGCCTCGACCTCAATTTGCCCGACATGCACGGCTATGACGTGCTCAAGAAATTGCGCACCGCAAAGGTGCAAACGCCGGTCCTGATCCTGTCGGGCATCGGCGAAA
>JBDSEL010000098.1:0-2902 GCA_039920065.1 Sphingomicrobium sp.
GTGCCGCCCTTCACCGTGGCGTCGTTGCAGACGATCATCACCTGCCGTCCGCTGACCCGCCCGATGCCGGCGATCATCCCCGCCCCGGGGACTTCGCCGTCGTACAGATCATTGGCCACAAGCTGACCGATCTCGAGGAATGGCGAGCCCGGATCGAGCAAGCGTTCGACCCGCTCGCGGGGCAGCAATTTGCCGCGTGACACGTGCCGCTCGCGGCTCTTTTCACTGCCGCCCAGCGCGGCCTCGGCAACGTCGGCGTGAAGCTTGTCGGCAAGTGCGCGATTATGCTTCGCGCGGGCCTTGGCCTCGTCACTCGAAAGGTCGATCTTGCTGTCCAGCCGCGGTCCACTCATGCCCGCTGGACTAGCCGCACATCCGCAATATGCAAAGCCAGCACGGCGCGTCGCCCCACGAGAGGATCGGATCAGCGGTCGGCCTTGGCGCAGGTCCAGCTTCGGTCTAGCCTTCGAACATGACCGAGGGGTTCACGAAGCGCTGGGCCGGCAAAGGCGATTTGGCGGTGCTGGGCGAAATCATGGACCGCTCGATCGAGCATCTGCAACGCGATTTCCTGACCCCGGACCAGATCGTCGCCAGCCGCGCGGTCATGGGCCTCGACACGCAATTGGTGCACGACGGCACCTATCTGATAGTCGAGGACCGCGGGGTTGCTGTCGGATGCGGGGGCTGGAGTAGGCGGGCAACGCTTTATGGCGGCGATCACAGCACCGCATTGCGCGACGGGGCGCTGCTCGACCCCGCGCGAGATCCGGCGCGGATCAGGGCGATGTACACCCATCCCGACCATGCCCGGCGCGGGATCGGGCGGTTGATCCTCGCTACCTGCGAAGCCGCCGCTGCGGCGCAAGGGTTCCGCGCGTTCGAACTGATGAGCACGATGAGTGGCGTTCCGCTGTACACCGCCTGCGGCTATGTCGCGGTCGAACCCAGGGTCGATGACGTCGATGGCGTTGCGGTTCCGTTGCTGCGGATGCGCAAGGACGTTTGACCTATTGTGGCTGCTCGGCCCGCGCCTTGAGATAAGCATAGACGGCATCGCGTTCTGATATGGTCATCTTGGAGAAGCGCGATTTCGCAACCATCGACATCAGGTCGTTCTTGAGCTTGCGATTGCCACTCGGAACCCCGGTCGTCAGGAATTTCTCAAACTCCGCGCGCGAATAGGCGCTGGCGACGACGAGGTCGGGCGTATCCCCCGGCGTGCCCTTGAGTTCGGGCCCGTGGCATTCGGCGCATGTGACCATCGTGATGTATCGGCCAAGGGCGTGCCTCTTGCCAAGGTCGGGCGGCAAAAGTTTGGCATCGCGCACCACCGACTTTGAGGCTGGCATGATCTTGCCTTCGTCGATCAGCTTCTTCGCCTCTCCTTCGAACGGGAGCGGCTTGCCCGTCGGCGGTCCCGCGGGTTTGAGCGTTCGGAGATAGGCGGTCAGCGCGGCCAGATCGGCGTCGTCGAGATGCTGGAAAATCTCCGATGGCATCCCCCACACTTCCCGGCCGCTGGGATGCTCGCCGTGGCGCATCAAGCGATCGAGCTGCGCGTCGCTATATTTGGGAATCTCACGCGTCAAATTGGATGCGTACAGTTCGTAGAAGCGCTGCCCTTCGAGAGTGGGCGTGTGACAACCGCGGCACCCGAGAACCGAGGCGATGCGTTCGCCATGCGCGAGCTTAGCCGCCGCATCTGACTTCAACGCGCCTTCGAAGGTGATCGGCGGCGGCACCTCGGCTTGCGCCTTTTCGGTCTGCGAATGGCACGCCGACAGGCTTGCCAGCGCCAACAGGATGACTGGTATCCGCATCAAGCCCCCCAGCTTTCCGGTGATCCTATCGAAAGGATATCAACTTGGCGACCCACCGATCAATGCCGCGATGCCGGCAAGACTAAGAACCGGCCACCCGACATGCTTGCCGCGCGACACAACCAGGCTGGTCATGCCAAGCGCCAGCCAGATTGCACCGATGATCTGCACAAGCGCGCGCGGCGTTGCTGGCCACAGGATCGTAATCGCGCTGGCGACCATCAACACGCTGGTCACGTGCCAGGCATAGCGAATGATCGTCCGCGCGAAATCGCGGCGCAATACGCCGCTGCGTGCGCTCAACATCGGCCCAATCAGGCGGCGCTCGCCAAGGATCGAATGAGTCGCAGCGGTTGCCGCCATCAGAGCCGCAGAAACATACAGCCAGGTCATGCGCCGACCAGTTCCCGGCCGATCAGCATGCGGCGGATTTCGTTGGTGCCGGCGCCGATGTCGAGCAATTTGGCATCGCGGTAGAAACGTTCGACGGGCCAGTCCTTGGTGTAACCCGCGCCGCCCAATGCCTGGACCGCTTCATTGGCGACTTTGACCGCATTTTCACTGGCCAGGAGGATCGCTCCGGCGGCATCGAAACGGGTGGTCTTGCCGGCATCGCAGGCCCGCGCGACCTGATAGACATAAGCGCGCGCCGAATTGAGCGCGACATACATGTCGGCGACCTTGGCCTGCATCAATTGGAAGCTGCCGATCGCCTTGCCGAATTGCTGCCGTTCGCGGACATAGGGAAGGACGACGTCGAGGCACGCCTGCATGATCCCGATCTGGATCCCGGCGAGCACGGTGCGCTCATAATCCAGCCCGCTCATCAGCACTGCGGCGCCCTTATTCTCCTCGCCGAGCACATTTTCTGGCGGAACGAAGCAATCGTCGAACACCAATTCGCTGGTCGGCGATCCGCGCATCCCCAATTTGTCGATCTTTTGCCCCGGAGCGAAGCCGTCCATGTCCTTTTCGATCAGGAAAGCGGTCACGCCTTTGCTGCCCTCGCCGGTCTTGGCATAGACAACCAGCGTTTCGGCCTGATGGCCATTGGTGATCCAGAATTTGGTGCCGTTGAG
>JBDSEL010000099.1:0-4829 GCA_039920065.1 Sphingomicrobium sp.
TCGATGAGGCAGACTGGGCCTGCTCCCGACAATTGCGCCTGCACCGCAAGGTGTCCGGACAAAGTCGTCTTGCCCGACCCTCCCTTTTGCGATGCCATAGCCAAGACGCGCATGTGTATCCCCCGGATGAGTGACGTCAGTTCACGTTGGCAATGCGGGCCAAGCCTCTAAAATCTGGTTAACGGACCTCCGACCTTGTTTGCGGCGCCCGGTTCGTGGAATATGCCTTACGTTCACGGGAAATTGTATGATTCACAGACACTTGCTTTTCGCTGCCTTGGTTGCCTGCTGCGCTTGCCCGCTGGCCGCTCAATCGGTACGCGCGGGAATCGATGCGTGGCAGAAATCGGATTATCCGGCCGCGGTGACGATCTGGCGGCCGCTGGCCGAGGCCGGCGACAGCGATGCCCAGTTCAACCTTGGCCAGGCCTATCGCCTGGGCCGCGGCGTGACCCTCAATTTGGCGGTGGCCAAGACCTGGTTCGAGCGCGCCGCCGCCAGCGGCCATGTCGATGCCCAGACCACGCTCGGCCTGCTGCTGTTCCAGAATGGCGAGCAGAGCGAGGGCCTCAAGTGGCTAGGCAAGGCGGCCGAGCATGGCGAAGCCCGCGCGATGCTCATTTACGGCACTGCCTTGGTCAACGGCGACACGGTCACCCAGGATCCGGTAATGGGCTACGCTTTTGTCAGCCGCGCGGCTGCACAGGGCCTCGGCGCGGCCAAGGAGACGCTTGCCCAGCTCGACGAAATCCTGCCGCTAGCCGATCGCAAGAAGGGCGTTGCGCTGGCCAAGGCCAAGGCCCGGTCGTCGCCCCCGCCGGGCTCGAAGCCCGCGCGCACCGCGACCGCCAAGGCAAAGCCCGTGAAACCTGCCCAGCCGGCGAAATCGATCGACATCGCTGCTGCCGAGCCGATCAAGGCCAAGCCCGAGGCGGCCAAGGCCCCTGCTCCTTCGACCGCCGCGAAGGCAACGTCAGGCAATTGGCGGGTTCAGCTCGGCGCATTCGGGCAGAAGGGCGCGGCGCAAGCGCTCTACGCCAAGGTCGCGGGCGCACTTGGCGGGCGCAAGGCTTATTATCTGCCCGCCGGCGCAGTCACTCGCCTCCAGGTGGGTCCTTACGCAAGCAAAGCCGAGGCCAGCGCCGCCTGCGGCCGCTTGAAGGGCCAAGCCTGTTTCCCCGTCGCTGCCAAATAAGGTCTAGCGGACCACCCAGTCGGCTTTGGCAATGCCAAGGCCCCACAAGAGCGCATCGAGCCCGCCGATGTCGATCCGCGCGTCGGCGGCGGCGGCGACTTTGGGCTTGGCGCGATAGGCGATGCCGAGGTCGGCGGCGGCGATCATCGGCATGTCGTTGGCGCCATCGCCAATCGCAATGCTGTGCCCGCCGATCGCCGCGCTTTCTGCCTGCAGCAGCGCCAGCTTGGCCGCGCTATCGATCAGCGCGCCGTCGACTGCGCCGGTCAGTCGTCCGCTCGCGACACCCAAACGGTTGGCGACCACGCGGTCGAAACCAAGCCCGCGACTGACAACATCGGCAAAGGCTGTGAAGCCGCCCGACACGAGCATCGTTCGAACGCCCCGCGCCTTGAGTGTCGCAATCAGCGCCGCAGCGCCCGGATTGGGCCGGATGCGGGTGTCGAGCAGATGGTCGATAGTCGACACTGGAAGCCCTTCGAGCAGCGCCAGTCGCTCCTGCAATGCGGCCGCGAAATCGAGTTCGCCGCGCATCGCCCGTTCGGTGATAGCGGCGACGCGCTCCCCGACCCCCGCCTCCGCGGCGAGTTCGTCGATACTTTCCTGGCCGATCATGGTGCTATCCATGTCGGCAACGAACAAGGCGGGGCGGAAATCATCGGGGACCACGATCACATCGGCGCCGCCAAGGTCGCGCAGGGCGTCGCGAGCATCGTCAACGCTAAACGACGTCACGACCGCTGCGGCATCGCCCGCGTCGAGCCATTTGGCGGTGCCCCCGCCAAGCCGGTCAGCAGCCTCGGCAACTAGCCTGTCATCCAGCGCGCCGGCTGCTATCAGCGTGGCAATGGCCAAGTCGCGTCCTCCTCTCGCCCTCATCGCGGGTCCGACCGCGAGCGGCAAGAGCGCGCTAGCCCTCGATCTCGCCGAACGCACAAACGGCGTCATCATCAACGCCGACAGCGCGCAGGTCTATCGCGACCTGCCGCTGCTCAGCGCCGCGCCGTCCCCCGCCGACCGCGCCCGCGCCGAGCACCGGCTCTACGGCTTCCTCGACGGGGCCGGGACCAATTCGGCAGCCGACTGGGCGGTGCGGGCCAAAGCCGAGATGGCCGAGGTCCACGCGCGCGGACATCTCCCGATCGTCGTTGGTGGCACCGGATTGTACATCCGAACCTTGCTCGACGGAATTGCGCCGGTCCCGCCAATCGACACCGCAATCCGCGCCGAGGTGCGCGCCGCCGATGTCGCCGACAATCGGGCGCGCCTGGGCGAACTCGATCCCGCCGCCGCTGCCCGCCTCAACCCCGCAGACCAGACGCGCATCGCCCGCGCACTCGAGGTCCTACTATCGACCGGCCGCACGCTGGCCAGCTGGCAGGAGCAGTGCGATGGCGGGATCGGGGACAGGGTGGCGCTTCGCCCGCTGGTCCTGCTGCCCCCGCGCGGCTGGCTCTACGCCCGCTGCGACGCTCGGTTCGCGGCGATGCTCGACGATGGCGCGGTGGCGGAGGTCGAAGCGTTGCTCGCAAGGCGCCTCTCCCCCACCGAGCCCATGATGCGCGCGATCGGGGTAAGCGAAATTGCCGCCATGCTCAGCGGCGCGATGAACCGGGAGCAGGCGCTTGCCGCGGGCCAGCAGGCGACGCGCAATTACGCCAAGCGCCAATATACCTGGTTCGCGCATCAGCCACCGGTCGAGTGGCCGCGCTTTACATTGCCTCTCAATTCGCAATCCGTCATTGCGAACGCCAGCGAAGCAATCCGCTAGGTTCGACACTTGGATTGCCGCGCGGCTTTGCAGCTGCTCGCAATGACGAGGCCCTATGAAACGATTGACCGACCTCGACATCGACCCGGCGCCACTGGACGGGAAGCGCGTTGCGATCGTCGGCTATGGCAATCAGGGCCGCGCTCAGGCGCTCAACCTCCACGATAGCGGGATCGATGTTGTCGTCGGCCTGCGCGGCGCATCGGGCAGCACGCACGAAGCGGAAAGCGCCGGCCTCACCGTCGCCTTGCTCGAAGACGCCGTCGCCTCGGCCGACGTCGTCATGCTCCTCGCCCCCGATGAAATTCACGCCGCGCTCTACGCCGAAATCGAGACCCAGCTGCGCGCCGGGGCGGCGCTTGGGTTCAGCCATGGCCTGTCGATCCGCTTCGGCTTCGTCACGCCGCGCGCCGACCTCGACATATTCATGGTCGCACCCAAGGGCCCCGGCACCGCGCTCAGGAGCCTCTATGCCGAGGGCAAGGGCATGATCGCTCTATGGGCGGTGGCGCAGGATGCCAGCGGCCAGGCCGGGGCAATCGCCAAGGCCTATGCCCGAGCCATCGGTTGCGGCCGCGCCGGCCTCATCGAAACGAGCTTCGCCGAGGAGGCCGAGGCCGATCTGTTCAACGAGCAAGCGGTGGTCTGGGGCGGGGTTCCCGAACTGCTCATCGCCGGCTTCGACACCTTGGTCGAGGGCGGCTTTTCGCCCGAGGTCGCGTTCATGGAATGCGTCGGCGAACTAAAGCTGCTGGCCGACTTGATCGAAGCGCGCGGCATCGCCGGCATGCGCGAGGCGATTTCCAATACTGCCGAGCTAGGCGCGGTCATCGGCGGCAAGCGCATCGTCGACGACACCATTCGCGCGCGGATGCGCGACATCCTCGCCGAGGTCCGCGCCGGTGATTTCGCCACCGCCCTCGCGCGCGAGGAAGCACAAGGCTATCCGTTGCTCGATGCCGCCCGGGCCGAGGCCCGCGCCTTGCCGGTCGAAGCCGCGCGGCGGCGGCTTGAAGGCGACGACACCTAGGGCTTCGCTTCGGCCCGCTCGATCGCGTCCATCAGCATTCCGCGCGCCTCCTCGGCATCGCCCCATTTGCCGACCCGCACCCACTTTTCCTCTTCCAGGTCTTTGTAGTGGGTGAAGAAATGCTCGATCTGCTTCAAGATGATCGACGGCAGGTCCTGCCGCTCGCCGACGTCGGAATAATAAGGAAAGGTCGAATCTACGGGCACGCAGATCAGTTTCTCGTCGCCGCCATGTTCGTCTTCCAGGTTGAGCACGCCGATCGGGCGGGCGCGGACGACGCAGCCTGGCACGAACGGCGAGCGGGCGATGACCAAAGCATCGATCGGATCGCCGTCGAGCGACAAAGTGTGCGGGACGAAGCCGTAATTGGCCGGATAGCGCATCGGCGTGTGGAGGATGCGGTCGACGAACAAAGCGCCCGACGCCTTGTCGAACTCATATTTGATTGGCTCACCGCCGACCGGCACCTCGATGATGACGTTGACGCTATTGGGCGGATCGTCGCCGACGGGAATCTTGTCGATATTCATGGGTTTGGCCTCAGGGAAATCGGCTGGTGCCCCTAAACATTGCAAGCCCCACAAACAAGGCGGCAATCGCCCCCGCGACCGATCCCAGCACATAGGCCGCGGCCGCGGCATAAGCGTGGCGCTCGATCAGCACGGCGGCGTCGAGCGAAAAGGCGCTGAAGGTGGTGAACCCGCCGAGCAGGCCGGTGGTCAGGAACAGCCGCAGCTGCTGGCTTGCGCCGGGCCGCGCCAGGAACCAGCCGGCGAGCAGCCCCATGGCGAAACTGCCGAGGATGTTGACGACCATCGTCGCACCCGGAAACG
>JBDSEL010000100.1:0-8052 GCA_039920065.1 Sphingomicrobium sp.
CCTGCACCCTTAAGGCCAACGCCCCATGGCGCGGTTCATTTTCGTCACCGGCGGCGTGGTCTCATCGCTCGGTAAAGGTCTCCTTTCGGCGTCTCTCGGGGCGCTCCTCCAGGCGCGCGGGTTCAAGATCCGGATCCGCAAGTTCGATCCCTATCTGAACGTCGATCCGGGGACGATGTCGCCCTATCAGCACGGCGAAGTCTATGTCACCGACGACGGTGCCGAAACCGACCTCGATCTGGGCCATTACGAGCGTTATACCGATGTGTCCGCGCTGCAGTCGGACAATGTCACCTCGGGCCGCATCTATCGCGACATCATCGCCAAGGAACGGCGCGGGGATTATCTCGGCGCGACGGTCCAGGTCATTCCCCACGTGACCAACGCGATCAAGGAATTTGCGTTGACCGATATCGACGGCATCGACTTCGTCATCTGCGAAATCGGCGGCACCGTCGGCGATATCGAAAGCCTTCCGTTCATCGAGGCGCTGCGCCAATTGCGCAACGACCTGGGCCGCGACCAGTCGGTCAGCGTGCACACGACCCTGGTGCCGTGGATCGCTGCGGCGGGCGAGCTCAAGACCAAGCCGACCCAGCACAGCGTGCGCGAGATCGCCAGCCTCGGGGTCCAGCCCGACGTCCTGCTGTGCCGCAGTGAAAAGCCCTTACCGGACGCGGAGCGCGCCAAGATTGCGCAATTCTGCAACGTGCGGGTGGAGGCGGTCATTCCCGCGCTCGATGCGCGCAACATCTACGACGTGCCGCTGCAATATCACGCCGGCGGCCTCGACGATGAAGTGCTGCGCGCGTTCAACATCACAGACGCGCCCCAGCCCGAGCTGTCGCGCTGGACCGCGATCATGGACGCGATCGACAATTACGAAAGCGAAGTGACGATCGGCGTGGTCGGCAAATATGTCGGCCTTCCGGACGCCTATAAATCCCTGCGCGAGGCGCTGGTCCACGGCGGCATCGCCAATCGCGTCAAGGTCAACATCGAATGGATCGACGCCGAGCTGTTCGAACATCCCGAATCGGATGTCGTGGCCGAGCTCGAGCCGATGCACGGCATCCTTGTCCCCGGCGGCTTTGGCGAGCGCGGCAGCGAGGGCAAGATCGCCTCGGTCAAATTCGCCCGCGAGCGCGACATTCCGTTTTTCGGGATTTGCCTGGGCATGCAGATGGCATGCATCGAAGCGGCCCGGAACCAGGCCGGGATCGCCAATGCCTCCACCACCGAATTCGGCCAGACCTTGGAACCGGTCGTTGGCCTGATCACCGAATGGATGAGCACCGCCGGCCTGCAGAAGCGCTCGACCGAAACCGATCTTGGCGGGACGATGCGGCTGGGCAGCTATGACGCCAAGCTGGGCCACAATTCAAAAGTCGCCGAACAATATGGCACGACCGACATCTCCGAGCGGCATCGCCACCGTTACGAGGTCAACGTCCATTATCGCGACGCGCTGGAGAAGCACGGCCTGATCTTTTCCGGAATGTCGCCCGACGGCGAGCTGCCCGAGATCGTCGAACGCCCCGACCATCCATGGTTCATCGGCGTTCAATTCCATCCCGAATTGAAGAGCCGCCCGTTCAACCCGCATCCGCTGTTCGGCGGCTTTATCAAGGCCGCGCTCGAACAATCGCGGCTGGTCTAGCCGCGGCCTAATCCCTACATCGGACCACCTATGAGCAATAGCATTTCCAGCCGCCTGATCGTCCTTGGATCCGGTCCTGCGGGCTATACCGCCGCGATCTACGCTGCGCGCGCGGGCCTCAACCCGATCGTCGTCCAGGGCATCCAGCCGGGCGGACAATTGACCACCACCACCGATGTCGAAAACTATCCCGGCTTCCGCGCCGTCATCCAGGGCCCGTGGCTGATGGAGGAAATGCAGGCCCAGGCCGAGCATGTCGGGACCAAGACCGTGTGGGACCATGTCAGTGCGGTCGACCTCAGCCAGCGCCCGTTCCGGGTGACCGGCGACAGCGGCACCGTCTATGTCGGCGACACTTTGGTCATCGCCACCGGCGCTCAGGCCAAGTGGCTTGGGCTGCCGAGCGAAGAACATATGAAGGGCAAGGGTGCGAGCGCCTGCGCGACCTGCGACGGCTTCTTCTATCGCGGCAAGAAAGTGGCGGTGATCGGCGGCGGCAACACCGCGGTCGAGGAAGCGCTTTACCTCACCAACCACAGCCACGATGTGACCCTGATCCATCGCCGCGACAGCCTGCGCGCTGAAAAGATTCTTCAGCAGCGCCTGTTTGCCCATCCCAACATCAAGGTCATCTGGGACAGCGAAGTCGCCGAGTTCATCGGTGGCGGCGACCCCGAGACATTGGTCGGGCTCGACATCCGCAACCGCAAGAATGGGGAGCTCAGCCGAGTCGAGGTCGAAGGCGCCTTCGTCGCCATCGGCCATGCGCCGGCGACCGAATTGTTCGCTGGCCAGCTCGAGCTCGACGAGGACGGCTATATCAAGGTCGCGACAGGCACGACGCGCACCAATATCGAGGGCGTGTTTGCTTGCGGCGACGTCATGGACAAGATCTATCGCCAGGCGGTCACCGCCGCTGGCACCGGGTGCATGGCCGCGCTCGATGCGGAAAAATTCCTGGCTGCTCTGGAGTTTGAAGCCATCGCCGCCGAATAGGATTGTTGCAAAGGGGACAAAGCGGATGAAATCGACCGGACCGATGCCACCGCATTTCGCGGCCGCCGACGATGGCATGTTGCTGATCGGCGGCCAGCGCGCGGACGAGTTGATCGCTGAGGCCGGTGGCACCCCCCTGTTCGTCTATGACAATAATATCGTCGGCTGCCAGATCACCCGGTTCCGGGCTGCCATGCCCTATGGCATCAAGCTATTTTATTCAGTAAGCGCAAACCCTTATCCGGAATTGCTGCAATTCATCGGCAGGTACGTAGAGGGGTTCCGAGTGGTCTCGGGTGGGGAAATGGAGCGGCTCCGCAAGGCTGAACTGAGCGGCATTACGACGACCTTTGCCGGGCCCGGCAAAAGCGACAGCGAGCTCGAAATGGCCATTCGCGCCGGGGTCACGATCAGCCTTGAGAGCCGCGGCGAGGCTGAACGCGCGATCCGCATCGCCGAGCAGCTTGGTATCCGGCCCAAGCTGGCGGTTCGCGTCGATCCGCCGTTCGAGATCCGCGAAGACGGATCGGAGCGCGCGGTTGCGCCCAATCCGTTCGGTTTCGATGCCGAAGATGCCCCCGGCGTGATTCGCGATCTGATCGAGGCCGATGTCGAATTCGGTGGGATCAACATCTTCACCGGATCGCAGTGGCTCGATGCCGATGCGCTAATCAAGGTCCATCGCCAAACGATCGAATTGGCCGGCAAGATCGCCGACGCCGCCGGCATCCGGCTGTGCGACCTCAATCTCGGCGGCGGCTTCGGAACGCCGTGCCTGGCCGGCGAACTCCCGCTCGACGTCGACAAGATCGCCCGCGCCCTTAACGACAGCATCTGCTCGTCGTCCAATTCGCTGGCGACGACCTGCGTGTCGCTCGATCTTGGCCGCTGGCTGGTCAGCGAAGCGGGCGTGTATCTGACCCGCGTTATCGAGAAGAAGGAGAGCGGCGGGCGCACCTTCCTGGTCACCGATGGCGGTGGCCACCATCTGATCGGCGCGACGGGGCCGTTCGGCGAGCCGCCGCGGCGCAATTACCCGGTCGCCATCGCCAACAAGTTCGGTGCCGCGGTCGAGGAAGCGGTCACGGTTACGGGATGCCTTTGCACCCCATTCGATGTGCTTGGCGATGACGTTGGCCTGCCCGACGCCCAGCCGGGCGACATCGTCGCCATCTTCTGCGCCGGCGCCTACGGCCTGACCGGCAGCCCGCAGCAGTGGGAAAGCCGCCCGCCAGCGCGCGAGGTCATGGTCTAGGGATAGCTCGCGCCGGCGAAGTAGAGTCCTTGCGGCGGCGCATTGAAGCCGAGCGCAGTGCGATCCTTTGCCTCGAGCGCGGCCTTCATATCGGCCGGCGACCATTGCCCGCGCCCGACCATGGCCAGGCACCCGCTCATCGAGCGCACCTGATGGTGGAGGAAGCTGCGCGCCTCGGCGCGGATGCGAATTTCCGCGCCTAATGCAGTTACCTCAAGCACGTCGAGCGACTTGACCGGGCTGTCCGACTGGCAATGGGCCGAGCGAAAAGTCGTGAAATCGTGGAGCCCGATGAGGTGCGCAGCAGCGGCGCGCATCGCCTCGAGGTCGAGGTCCTGCGCGATATGCCACACGCGTCCGCGATCGACTGCCGGCGGCGCCCGGCGGCTGAGAATCCGGTAGAGATAGCGCCGCCCGGTGCACGAAAAGCGGGCGTGCCAATCATCGGCTACCGGCATGACGTCGAGGATCGAGATCGGGTGCGGACGGACCAACGCGTTGAGTCCCTCGCGCAGCCGGTGGGGAGTGACGTCACGCGCGATATCGACGTGAACCGGCATGGCGAGGGCATGGACCCCGGCATCGGTCCGCCCGGCCGCAGTGAACGGCGCGCGGACGTGGGTCATGCGTTGCAGGGCTTCCTCGAGCGTCTGCTGGACCGTCGCCCCCTGCAGCTGGCGCTGCCAGCCGAGGTAGGGGCCGCCATCCCATTCGACCGTCAGCCGCCACCGGGTCACAGCAGCACAGTCCCTTCGGGAATGGCGAAGCCGCGGAGCAGTTCGTCGACCGCCATCGCGCCCTTGCCGGCGCGCTGGACCGTGCGGCAGTGGAGGGCGTCCTCGCCGCAGGCAATGACCAGCGGCGAGCCGATCACCGTGCCGGGCGCACCGACACCGTCGACGGCTTCGGCATCGAGCAATTTGAGGCGCTCGCCATGAGCCTCGAACCAGGCGCCGGGGGCCGGGGCGAAGGCGCGCACCTGGCGGCTGATGATATCGGCAGTCGCGGTCCAATCGATCCGCGCCTCGGCCTTGTCGATCTTGGCGGCGTAAGTGACGTCATCCTCTAGCTGGGCTACCGCCGAAGTCGGCGCGGCGAGCCAATCGAGCAACACCGATGCGCCAAGATGCGCCAAACTATCCGTGACTTGTCCAGTGTTCATGAGATTGATCGGAAGCTCACGCTTGAGCAGCACCGGTCCCGTATCGAGCCCTTCATCCATGCGCATGATGGTGACGCCGGTGACGTCGTCGCCGGCCAGGATCGCGCGGTGGATCGGCGCCGCGCCACGCCAGCGCGGCAGCAATGAGGCGTGAACGTTGACGCAGCCGCCGCGCGGCGCATCGAGGATCGGCTTGGGCAGGATCAGGCCGTAAGCCGCGACCACCGCCAGATCGGCATCCAGCGCCGCGAATTCCGCCTGCGCCTGGTCAATGCGCAGGCTCTTGGGCGTGCGCACCTCAAGCCCGATCGCGGCGGCTGCTTCGTGGACCGCGGTCTTGCGCTCGGCCTTGCCGCGGCCAGCGGGGCGGGGCGGCTGGCAATAGACCGCGATGACGTCATGGCCCGAACGCACCAGCGCTTCGAGGCTAGGCACGGCGAAATCCGGCGATCCCATGAAGATGATCCGCATGTCGCCGTCATTGCGAGGAGCGGAGCGAGGAAGCAATCCAGTAACTGACTCTGGCCAGTAACGGACTCCGGCAAGTAACGGACTCCGGATTGCGTCGCTTCGCTGGCAATGACACAGGAGTTTCATGGCATCACAGGAAATTGAAGCACTGACTCAGGCACTGGCGCGGCTCCCCGGGCTCGGCCCGCGATCAGCGCGGCGCGCGGTGCTGCACTTGATGAAGCGCCGGGAAAGCGCGCTCGAGCCGTTGCTGAGGGCGCTCGGCACCGTGTCCGACAAGCTTTCGACCTGCTCGACCTGCGGCAATGTCGACACCAGCGATCCCTGCGCCATCTGCCGCGACCCGCGCCGCGACGACAAAAGCCTATGTGTGGTCGAAGAAGTGGCCGATTTGTGGGCGCTCGACCGCTCGCGCCTGTTCCCGGGTTGTTTCCATGTGCTTGGCGGGCGCCTCAGCGCCCTCGACGGAGTCCGGCCCGAAGATTTGGAAATCACCAGCCTGGTGCGCCGGGTCGCGGCTGGGGGGATCGACGAGGTGGTTCTGGCGATGAATGCGACGCTCGAGGGCCAGACGACCGCCCATTACCTCGCCGAACGGCTCGAGGGCTTTCCAGTGCGCCTGACCCAATTGGCCCATGGTCTGCCGGTCGGGGGCGAGCTCGACTATCTCGACGAGGGCACGCTGGCCCAGGCACTGCGCGCGCGGCGGCCGATCAGCTAGAGCGATAGCCCTGATTGTGGCATCGCTCGGTTCGTGGGCGTTGACCGGCACGGCCGCAATTCCTACCTGACGGCCATGGCCATTCGCCCCATCTATGAATCGCCGGACCCGGTCCTGAAGCAGATCAGCAAGCCCGTCGACACCTTCGATGCGGCGCTGAAGACTCTGGTCGAGGACATGTTCGAGACGATGTACGCAGCGCCCGGCATCGGCCTTGCCGCGGTCCAGGTCGGCGTGCCTTTGCGCCTGCTGGTGATCGACTTGCAGGAACCCGAGGACCCGAACGACCCAGACACCAGCGTCGTGCGCGACCCGCGGGTGTTCGTGAACCCCGAGATCCTGTGGGCGAGCGACAGTGAAGTGCCCTATACCGAAGGCTGCCTGTCAGTGCCCGAGCAATATGCCGAGGTTATGCGCCCCGACCGCGTTCGAGCGAAGTGGCAGGACGTCGAAGGCACGCAGCAGGAAAGCGAGATCGACGGCTTGCTCGCGGTCTGTTTGCAGCACGAGATGGACCATCTCAACGGCATCTTGTTCATCGACCATCTGTCGCGCCTCAAGCGCGATATGGTGCTCAAGAAACTGGCCAAGTGGCGCAAGGATCGCTTGGTCGCGGCTTGAGCAGCCTGGTTATCCGTCCCGCGACTTCGCATGATGCGCCCGAAATCGCCGCAATTTACGATCATCATGCCCGCCACGGCACCGCGACCTTCGAGTTCGAAGGCTATGCAACAAATATCTGGGGCGCCAAGATCGCCGACATCCAGCAGTGCGGCGGACTTTTCCTGGTCGGAGCCGTGGGCGGGAAGGTGGCCGGCTTTGCCTATGTCACCCAGTTCCGCGACCGCCCGGCCTATGCCCATACGTGCGAGGACAGCATCTATATTGCGCCTGAAAGCATCGGTCAGGGGGTTGGCAGCCAACTCCTCGCTGCCTTGATCGCCGCCGCCCGCGCTGCGCGCTTCGAGCAAATGCTAGCCGTCGTTGGCGGCGCCGAGCCGGCCTCGATCGCGCTCCACAAAAAGTTCGGCTTCGTCGAACGCGGCCGAATGAAGGACGTCGGCCGCAAGTTCGGCCGCACCCTCGACACGGTCTATCTGCAGCTCGCGCTTTAGCCGGCGGTGATGCTTTCCGCAGCGCGGCGGCAATCGGTGGCGCATTCACGGCACATCTGCGCGCACAGCTTGCAATGCTCCATGTCGTGTTTCTCGCACTCGGCCGCGCATTCGTCGCACGCCTGGGCGCACAACTCGAGCATCTGGGTCAACAGCTTTTCATTCTGCCCAGTGCGGCGAAGCCCGAGGCGAGTGGTCGCTTCGCAGACATCGGCGCAATCGGAGCATGAGCGGATGCACTGACCCATGTCCATTTTCTCGGCGGCACAGGCATCGGCGCAACTGAGACACATCTTCGCGCAATACATGGCGTGATGGACGGCATCGCCAAGCGCCTGATTGACGTGGCCTGACGCCATGACGTCGGGGTGGATTGAGATCATCTTGCGAATGGACATGGGTTCTCCGGGCTGGTGGCGTGCGAGCGAGTGAAGCAGGATGCCGCTGCCGTGGCTAGCGCGCATTTCGCTGGACCGCGACAGAAGGCGTGCTCATGCTGCTTGAGGAGCGGTCGAAAGCGGCGTAGGTTCACCGTTCGTTCTGACAAGGAAATGCCGACACCGTGACCACGCAACTCATTGCAATCGGGCTGATCGCCCTGGGGCTGGGCGCGCTTCTCGGCTGGCTGATGGGCAGTCGCGGCGGCGAGCAGGCGAAAGCGGCGGTCGAATC
>JBDSEL010000101.1:0-8359 GCA_039920065.1 Sphingomicrobium sp.
TGGACACTCACCCGGCCGCTCCCTAAATCGCGGGCTCGATGCGCCGTCACTTCCACAAGATGCATGGTCTGGGCAATGATTTCGTGATCGTCGACGCGCGAAAAGCGCCGTTCGACGTCACGCCGTCACTCGCTCGGGCTATCGCCGACCGCCGCACCGGGGTCGGCTGCGACCAATTGATCGTGCTCGCGCCGAGCGACCAGGCCGACCTTGCGATGCGCATCTGGAACCCCGACGGCAGCGAAGTCGAAAGCTGCGGCAATGCCACGCGCTGCGTCGTTGCGCTGACCGGCGCCCGGACAATCGAGACCGCCGGCGGCCTGCTGACCGGCGCGGCGGTCGATGGGGAGGTCGAAGTCGCACTGGTCGAACCGCGCTTCGCCTGGGACGAGATTCCCCTCGCCGACCCCGTCGATACCAACCCGCTGCCGATGGCGTGGGATGCGCTGGCCAGTCCGATGGCGGTCAATGTCGGCAACCCGCATCTGGTGTTTTTCGTCGACGATGTCGCGGCGGCCCCGCTCGATGAGCTTGGTCCGCGGATCGAGAGCGACCCCGCCTTTCCCGAGCGCATCAACGTCAATATCGCGGAAGTGGGCGGCGACGGTTTGACCTTGCGGACGTGGGAACGCGGCACTGGCCTGACCCGCGCCTGCGGCACCGGCGCCTGTGCCAGCGCGGTCGCGGCAATCCGCTCCAAGCGCATGCAATCACCAGTGAAAGTTAAAATGCTTGGCGGTGAGCTGTCGATCAGCTGGGCGCCCGGCGAGTCGGTCAGGATGCGTGGGCAAGCGACCCATGTGTTCGACGGCGAGTTCGATCTGGCAGCGCTGTCGTGACCGTCGAGACGGTGACCTTGGGCTGTCGGCTCAATTTTGCCGAGAGCGACACCATGGCCGCGCGCGCGCCGAGCGGCGAAGACTGGACGATCGTCAACAGCTGCGCCGTCACCAACGAGGCGGTGCGCCAGACCCGCCAGGCCATCCGCCGCGCCCACCGCCAGCGGCCCGAGGCGAAGATCCTGGTCACCGGTTGCGCTGCCGAGCTCGACCCCGCGATGTTCGCGGCAATGGCGGGCGTGTCCCGGGTGGTCGGGAACCAGCACAAGCTCACCGCCTTCAGTCGCCCCAACGGTGCTCGGGATACTGAGACTGACGTCATGACGCCGGTCCCGGCCGGTTTCCAAGGCAAGATCCGCAGCTTCGTCGCGGTCCAGACGGGCTGCGATCACCGCTGCACCTTTTGCACCATCTGGCAGGCGCGCGGGGCCAGCCGCACCCTGCCCTATCCCGCCTTGCGCGACGCCATTGCGCGCGAACTCGACCGCGGCGCGCAGGAAATCGCGCTGACCGGGGTCGATATCACCAGTGTCGACGGCGGGCTCGGGCGTCTGTGCCAGCGCCTCCTTGCCGATTTGCCCGGCCTTGAACGACTGCGCCTGTCCTCACTCGACAGTATCGAGATCGACGAGGCGCTGTTTGACCTGATCGCCGGCGAGCCGCGCCTGATGCCCCATCTCCATCTGTCGCTGCAGGCGGGCGATGACATGATCCTGAAACGCATGAAGCGGCGCCATAGCCGGGCCGAGGCGGTCGCGACCGTAGCCCGGATCAAGGCCGCACGACCCGATGCAACGATCGGCGCCGACCTCATCGCCGGATTTCCAACCGAAACTGAAGACATGGCTTTAAACACTTTGAAACTGCTTGAGGATTGCCAAATCATCGCCGCCCACATCTTCCCCTATTCGGCGCGACCGAACACGCCCGCTGCGCGAATGCCGCAATTGCCGAATGACATCGTCAAGGCGCGGGCCGCACGCTTGCGCGGTGCCGCGGCCGACCGCCGCGGCCGCTGGCTCGACGGGCTCATCGGCGCGACCCTGCCGGTGCTGATCGAGAACCATGGCAAGGGCCACGGCGACAATTTTGCGCCCGTTGCGATTGCCGGCGCAGTGCGCGGCGAGCGCGGCCTGATGCGGGTCACCGGGCGCGATGGCGATCATGTGACGGGTCAATGGGCATGAGCTGGCTCGATCGGCTGCGCTCGGGCTTTGCCAAGACCGCCGACAAGGTCGCCGACAATCTGACCGGGCTTGCGACCAAGGCTGCGCTCGACACCTCGACGCTCGACGATATCGAGGAAGCGCTGATCGCCTCCGACCTCGGCCCGGCGGCGTCGAAGCGCATCCGCGAGGCGATCGCTGCCCGCCGCTTCGAGCAACTCGACGAGCGCGGCCTCCGCACCATCCTCGCCGAGGAGATCGAAGACATCTTGAAGCTGGTCGCCAAGCCGTTGGAAATTCATGGTTTTCCTCGCCCACACGTGATCCTGGTCATCGGCGTCAACGGCTCGGGCAAGACGACCACCATCGGCAAGCTCGCGCAGTGGCTCAAGGAACAGGATTACGGCGTGCTGATGGCTGCCGGGGACACCTTCCGAGCCGCCGCCATTGATCAGCTCAAGGTGTGGGGCGAACGCGTCGGCGTAGCGGTCATTGCCGGCAAGGACGGCGGCGATGCGGCGGGCATCGTCTATGACGGCGTCAAGCAGGCCACCGCCAGCGGCGAGGACGTGCTGATCGTCGATACCGCCGGCCGATTGCAGAACAAGACGCATCTGATGGACGAGCTGAGCAAGGTTCGCCGAGTACTCGGTCGCCTCAATCCCGAGGCGCCGCACGACGTCCTGCTCGTGCTCGACGCGACCACCGGCCAGAACGCGCTTGCCCAAGTCGAGGTATTCCGCGAGAGCGCCGGCGTGACCGGCCTCATCATGACCAAGCTCGACGGTACTGCGCGCGGCGGCGTGCTGGTCGCCGCGGCCGAACGGTTCGGCTTGCCGATCCACGCCATCGGGGTCGGCGAAAAGGCCGAAGATTTGCGCCCGTTCGATGCCCGCGCCGTCGCCCGCGCAATCGCCGGACTGCCGCCCGAATGAGTGCGCCACAGACGCCGGGTAAGCCCGCCACCCCCGAGACGCCCGCGCGCAAGGGGCCGGGCTGGTCCCTGCTGATCGATTATGGCCCGCTGCTGGTCTTCTTCATCGCCTATAAGGTGGCGGGCGGTGGTCTCGACGGCGCGCTGACCGCGACCATCTGCTTCATGGTCGCGATCGTCGCCTCGGTCATTGCCGGGCTGGTGATCCTCAAGCGGGTGCCGCCGATGGTCTGGTTGTCGGCCATCCTCGTCCTCGGCTTCGGCGGCCTTACCTTGTGGCTCAAAGATCCCCGCTTCATCCAGATCAAGCCGACCGTCATCTACATCGGGCTGGCGGCAGTACTGCTGATCGGCCTGATGCGCGGCAAGTCGCTGCTCAAATGGCTGTTCGGTCCGATTTTCCCCGGCCTCGACGAGATCGGCTGGCGCAAGCTGAGCCGCAATTGGGCGCTGTTTTTCCTCGCCCTTGCCGGGGCCAATGAAGTGATCCGCCACGCGGTCGATTTCGACACCTGGCTGTCGCTCAAGGTGTGGTGCGTGTCGCTTGCGTCGTTCGTGTTTGCGGCGGCCAACATGCCGATGCTGCTGCGCCACGGGCTCGACGCCGGCCACGGGGACGACAGCATCGCCAGGACACCAATAGAATGACCAATGACCCAATCCTTTCCATCCGCGGTCTGCGCAAGAGCTACGCGAGCGGCACCGACGCGCTCAAAAGCGTCGATCTGGACATCGAGCGGGGCGAGATTTTCGCGCTGCTTGGCCCCAATGGCGCGGGCAAGACCACGCTGATCAGCATCATCTGCGGGATCGTCACGCCAAGCGGCGGCGAAGTGCTGATCGACGGCAAGAACTGGCAGCGCCACTATCGCGATGCGCGCAAGGCCATCGGCCTGGTCCCGCAGGAATTGACGATGGACCTGTTCGAACCGCTCATCAACACCGTCAGCTTCAGCCGCGAATTGTTCGGCAAGGCGCCCGATCCGGCCAAGATCGAAGCGATCCTCAAGGAGCTCACCTTGTGGGACAAGCGCAAGACCATCCTCAAGGAATTGTCGGGCGGGATGAAACGGCGGGTGATGATCGCCAAGGCGCTTGCGCATGAACCGCGCATCCTGTTCCTCGACGAGCCAACCGCAGGCGTCGACGTCGAGCTTCGGCGCGAGATGTGGGCGCTTGTCCGGCGGCTGCGCGACCAGGGCACGACGATCATCCTGACCACTCATTATATCGAGGAAGCGGAGGAGATGGCCGACCGCGTCGGGGTCATCAACAAGGGTGAGCTGATCCTGGTCGAGGACAAGACCGAGCTGATGAAGAAGCTCGGCCGCAAGGTGCTTCACCTGCAGCTGGTCGAGCCGCTTGCGGCGGTGCCCGGCGCACTGGGCGAATGGGACCTCGATTTGAGCGATGACGGCCACGTGCTGACCTACGAATTCGACGCCAAGGCCGACCGTACTGGCATTCCCTCGCTGCTCGCGGCGATGCGCGATGCCGGGGTCGGCTTCAAAGATCTCGACACCAAGGAATCGAGCCTTGAGGACATTTTCGTCCGCCTCATTCACGACGGCTACTCAGCCGCGGGAGGACAAGCATGAACTGGCGTGGGATCGGCGCGATCTACAAGTTTGAAATGCACCGCTTCAAGCGCACCTTGTGGACCGGCCTCGCAGTTCCGGTGATCACGACCTCGCTCTATTTCGTTGTGTTCGGATCGGCCATCGGCAGCCGCATGACCGAGATCAGCGGCATTCCTTACGGCGCGTTCATTGTTCCTGGGCTGATGATGTTGAGCCTTTTCACCGAGAGCATTTTCAACGCCAGTTTCGGCATTCACATGCCGCGTTTCACCGGCACCATCTACGAAATCCTATCGGCACCGATGTCGGCGTTCGAGACGGTGCTGGGCTATGTCGGGGCCGCGGCGACCAAGTCGATGACGGTCGCGCTTGTAATCTTCGCCACCGCCCATCTGTTCGTTGACATCACGGTGCTGCACCCGGTCATGATGCTACTCTTTCTGGTGCTTGTCGCGCTGACCTTTTGCCTGTTCGGGTTCATGGTCGGCATCTGGGCCAAGGGGTTCGAGCAATTGCAGGTCATCCCGCTGCTTATCGTTACGCCGCTGACCTTTCTGGGCGGCGCATTCTACTCAATCGACATGCTTCCCCCGGCATGGCGCCAGGTGACTTTGTTCAACCCTGTCGTCTATCTCATCAACGGCTTCCGTTGGACCTTCTTCGGCACCGCCGACGTCAGTTTCGGAGCAGCGCTGGCCGCAACCTTCGCCTTCCTCCTCGTCTGCCTCGCCGGCGAGTGGTGGATCTTCCGGACCGGCTACCGCCTCAAGCAATAGGCTCGGACACTCGGCCGGCATCCTGATTGGCGCGCTCGATGCCTGTACCGTCGAGATTTTCGGCGACGAACTCCCAGTTGATGATGTTCTTCAGCACCGTCTCGGCGAACTTGGGCCGCGCATTGCGATAGTCGATGTAATAGGCATGTTCCCACACATCGAGCGTCAGCAGTGGTGCCATGCCGTCATGTGCAACCGGTGTATCGGCGTCGTGGAGCGAGGTAATCCGCAATTTGCCGCGGTCGAGGACCAGCCACGCCCAGCCGCTGCCAAAATGGCCAACGGCCTCCTCCGCAAGCTTGTCGATCATGGTCAACGGGCTCCCAAACCCGTCCTCGATCAGCTTGAGCAGTTTGCCGTGGGGCCCTTGTTTCTCAGCCGGTGCCAGGCACTGCCAGAAGAAACTATGGTTCCACAGCTGCGCGGCATTGTTGAACAGCTTCGAATTGCCGACTCTGCTCGCGGAATTTATCACTTTGGTCAGAGACGCGCCCGACAGATCGGTCTCCTTGGCCAGCAGCTCGTTGGTCTTGTCGACATAAGCCTGGTGGTGCTTGCCGTGGTGATAATCGAGCGTTTCGGCCGACATGTGCGGATCGAGCGCGTCCTTCGCGAAAGGCAGGTCGGGAAGGATGAAGGTCACGGCGAAATATCCTCATGCTGGAAGTGGCGATGGTGGGGTAACGAGTGAACTGGCGAGGATATCCCCCCGCAATCTTGCCGCCGCCGCAGATTTGGCCATAACGGTCGGCGACACGGGCGCCGGTCGCGGCGCCGCCAATTTGGGGGAAATGATATGGGCAAGTTCTTCGACAATCTCGGGGCCGTGCTGGTGGCCGGCTTCGTGCTGGCAATCGCGATCATGGTTTTGCCGGACGCCGGCTATCGACCGCCGACCGGTGATGTGCTCAACGGCGTGCTGCAATGGAGCCACGTGTTCTTCGGCATCACCTGGATTGGGCTGCTCTATTATTTCAACTTCGTGCAAATCCCGACCATGCCGTCGGTCCCCGCCGAACTGAAGCCGGGTGTGACCAAGCATATCGCGCCGGTGGCCCTGTTCTATTTCCGCTGGGGCGCGTTGTTCACCGTGATCTCTGGGGCTGCACTGGCGTGGAGCTACGGCTTTTTGCACCAGGCGCTAATGCTCGATTCGAGCGTGCGCCTGATCGGCATCGGCATGTGGTTGGCGCTGATCATGGCTTTCAACGTGTGGTTCCTGATCTGGCCCAACCAGAAGAAGGCACTTGGACTGGTCGAGGCGGATGATGCGACCAAGGCCAAGGCAGCGCGCACCGCGATGGTCTTTTCGCGCGCCAACACCATGCTCTCGATCCCGATGCTGCTGGCGATGACCAACGCCCATTAGGGGTGCTGGCAACGGGAAAAGCGGCGAGGCCTAAGTGCCTTCCTGCAGCTTGTGCCGCTTCATCGCGTGGCGCAGCTGGTCGTAGCTGAGGCCGAGCGCGGCGGCGGTTGCGCGCTGGTTATAACGATGCCGGCCGAGCGCCTCCTCGAGCAGTTGCCGCTCGAACGCATTGACCGCACCGCGCAAGTCGTCGGTCGCGGTCACCAGCGGGGGCTGCGCGATTGGATCGGAAATGCGATCGGCAGCGGCCAATGCGGCACCAACGCCACCATCCTCATCCGGGGCAAAGGTCT
This sequence comes from Sphingomicrobium sp., assembly GCA_039920065.1. Classification (GTDB taxonomy): domain Bacteria; phylum Pseudomonadota; class Alphaproteobacteria; order Sphingomonadales; family Sphingomonadaceae; genus Sphingomicrobium. The sequence goes on from JBDSEL010000101.1 coordinate 6,958, forward strand.
GGGTCCCCGCACCGCGCTCGGGCGCGAACGGTGAGTGGAAGGGATTGAAGACGATCTCGTCGACCGCCCGCTCAGGGTCTTCGTGGCGATAGACCGCGCGCTCGACCACGTTGCGCAATTCGCGGACATTGCCGGGCCAGGCATAGGCCTCGAGCTGGGCCATCGCGCGCGACGAGAAGCCCGGCCAGTGCGGCCATTCCAGCTCGACCCCCATGCGCCGCCCGAAATGCTCGGCGAGCAGGGAGATGTCGCCCTGGCGCGCGCGCATTGGCGGCAAGGTGATCACTTCGAACGACAGCCGGTCGAGCAAATCGGCGCGAAAATTGCCGCGATCGACTTGCGCCGGCAGATTTTCGTTGGTCGCGGCGACGATACGGACGTCGACGCGCATCGGCTTTGACGCTCCGATACGGGTGATTTCGCCATATTCGACCGCACGCAGGAGCCGGTCCTGCGCCGGCATCGACAGCGTGCCAAGCTCATCGAGGAACAGGGTCCCGCCATCGGCCTCCTCAAACCGGCCATGGCGGGTCTTGGCGGCGCCGGTGAAGCTGCCCGCTTCGTGACCGAACAATTCGGCCTCGATCAAGCTTTCGGGCAGCGCCGCGCAATTCATCACGATCAGCGGCCCGGCCCAGCGCGACGACAGATGGTGTAAGCGCTCGGCAATCAATTCCTTGCCGGTCCCGCGCTCACCGATGACCAATACCGGCCGGTTGAGCGGCGCGGCGCGGCTCGTCCGCTCGACCGCATCGAGAAACGGCAGGCTCTGGCCGATGAATGAATCCGTCCGTTCCATTGACCGACTGTTGGTGCGAAATCCCACCTATTGGCAAGGATTTTTAGATGAATGGAGGAGGCGAAATTGCGGATTTTGCGGTTTTCCGAGCGTATGAATGATTTGGCACGAAGCTTGTATAGTTATTTGTGAAACAGGGCCCACGTTTCGCAACGGAGTAAGTTGATGAGCATTTTCTCGCGAACCAGGGATATCTTTGCCGCCAATATCACCGAGCTGCTCGATCGCTCGGAAGATCCGGCGAAGATGATCCGCATGGTGATCCTGGAGATGGAAGAGACGCTGGTCGATGTTCGTTCGTCGGCTGCGCGCTGCATCGCCGATGGCAAGGAAATGCGCCGCGCGGTGAGCAAGCTCGACGAGCTTCAGGCAAGCTGGACCGACAAGGCCGAGCTGGCGCTGTCCAAGGACCGCGAGGACCTCGCCAAGCAAGCATTGACGGAGCGCCAGAAGGCGGCCGACATGGCCGTGAGCCTCAAGGCCGAACTGTCAGCGATCGACGACACGCTCAAGACCTATGAGATCGATATCGCCAAGCTGCAGAACAAGCTGCGCGAGGCCCGCGCTCGCCAGAATGCGATCGCGACGCGGTTCGAAAGCGCC
>JBDSEL010000102.1:0-10779 GCA_039920065.1 Sphingomicrobium sp.
CAACAACGACATTGCGACCCCATAGGCGTAGCGCACTTTTCCGGACTCCTTCGGCATCGATACTCCACCTAATCTGCGTGAACGCAAGGCGTTAGCAGCCTCGTTCGATGAACCATTTTTGAACAGCTGAAGTTCCTCCGACTAACGACCCGAAAATTCCTTCAGGAAGTCGTTCGAGGGGGACAGCACAACGGTCGTCGGCGCGACCTTGTTTTGCTCGTCGCCGATGAATGTCGTCTGGTACGCCTGCATTGCGCGATAGAAATCGTAGAAGCTGGCGTCCTTGCCGAAACTGGCGGCGTAAGTCCGCGCTGCCGCCGCATCGGCCTCCGCCCGGATGATCTGCGCCTGCTTGGCACCCTGCGCGCGAATTGACCGAGCCTCCTGCTCGCGAGCGGTGCGCATGCGATCGAACGCGGCGGCGAGCGGGGCCCCATCGGGCAAATCGGTACGCTTGATCCGGACATCGACGATTTCGACGCCATAGCCGCGCGCGATCCGGTTGAGCGAGGTCTTGACGCTGTCCATCACGCCCTGGCGTTCGGGGGTCAGCAATGCCGCGAACGGCACCCGGCCGAGTTCGTTGCGCACTTCCGATCCCAGGATCGGGCGCAGCTGATCGTGCAACTGACCCTCGGAGCGAGCGCGGATGAACATCAACAGCGGGTCGACGATGCGATAACGGGCGAAGGCATCGACCTGGAGCCGGCGCTGATCGGTCGAGAGGACCTGCTGTTGCTGCATGTCGACATCGAGCACGCGCTTGTCGATCCACACCACTTCCTCGGCAAACGGAATTCGCCAGCTGATGCCCGCGCCCGGTGATCCGATCGGCCGGCCGGCCTCGTAGCGGTTGAGGATTCGCACCGGCTTGCCGAAGCGGACGACCACCGCCTGCTTGGTTTCGGGGACGATCGGGAAACTGCTGATGACGATCGCCAGCAGCAGGAATGCCAGGATGGCGACGAACATCGGGCGACGGCGAGCGAAATCGATCATTGTCGCGGCCCTCCGCCCGGCTTGCCCTTCTGCACTTGCGGCAGCGGCAGATAGGGGGTCACGCCCGAGGCCTCGATGATCGTCTTGTCGACGTTCGAGAGGACCTTCTCCATCGTCTCATAATACATGCGCTTGCGGGTCACCTCGGGCGAAAGTTTATATTGCTCATAGACCTTGTCGAACGCGGTCGCTTCGCCCTGCGCCTTCTGGCCGAGCTGGAGCGAATAGGCATTGGCGTTATTGATATAGGTCTGCGCGTCCTGCTGGGCGGCGGTGACCTGCTTGAAGGCGTCGTTGACCGCGTCGGGCGGGTCGGCCTGCTTGATCGCGATACCTTGCACGGTAATGCCAGAGCGATAGGCATCGAGGATGCGCTGCATGCGATCGCTGACTTGCACCTCGATATCGGCGCGGCGGTCGCCCATCGCTTCATTGAGCGTAACCTGACTGATCACCGCGCGCATCGAGCTTTCGGCGACTTCCTTGATGGTCAATTCCGGGTCCGCCATCTGGTAGAGGTAAAGCTCGGGCGTGCGGATGTTCCAGCGCACCGAATAGGCAATATCGAGCAAATTCTGGTCGCCGGTGAGCATCAGGTCATTGGCCTGGTCGGAACCGAGTTCGACCGAACGGATATTCTCGACGTCGATCTTTTTCACCCGATCGACCGGCGACGGCAGGGTCAGGCCAACGCCCGGTCCCAAAGTATAGCTGTAGCGGCCGAAACGGCTGACGACGCCGCGCTGTCCGGGCGAAATCGAATGGATCGAGCTGAACACCAGCCACAACAGGATGAAGCCGACGACGCCCCAGGCGATCAGCGACCGGTCGGGGCCTTCGCCGCTACCACCACCACCGCCGAAGCGAACGCGGCCGCGCCGGAGCAGTTCTTCGAACGGGTTGTCGGTGCCGCCACCGCTGGCGACGATATGCGGGCGGCGTCCCCGCGGGCTCGGCGCACCCCAAGGGCCAGCCGGCTTGTCGCCATCGGCCGGCGGTTCGGGCGAATCGCCGTCGCCGTTGCCGGATGGACCCCAGGGGCCCTTGGATACTGCAAAGAGGCCGCGAACGCGCGTGCCCCAACCGGAGAGACTAGTCATCTCACCCTTTATAGGTAGCCGGCGGGCGAAAAACAGTGGCAACCGTCGAGCGCACCCCTATGTCGCGGTCAATGACCGACAGCAGCGACCCGCCGAGCCAATTTCCGCACGCCGATCGGATCCGGTCGCGCAAGGTCAAAGGCGGCATTGCGATCATCATCGCCGATGCCAGCGGCCTCGATGCTGCGGGCCGAACCGCGCTTGAGGCGGATTTGCGTGCCGCCGCTTTGGCCGAGGACGGGATCAGCGACGTGCGCATCGCGCTGACCGCGAGCGACCCGCGCCGAACCGTCATCGCCATCGGCAGCGGCAAGGGCGGGGTCGGCAAATCGACCGTCTCGGTCAATCTCGCAATCGCGCTCGCCCGCGCCGGGCACAAGGTCGGACTGATCGACGCCGACGTTTATGGCCCGTCGCAGCCGACCCTGCTCGGCAGCAGGACCAAGCCCACGGCCAGCGGCGACCGGCTAAACCCGGTCGACGCGCAGGGCATTTCCTTCCTTTCGCTCGGTCAGTTGGTCGAGCCGGGGCAGGCGCTGGCGTGGCGCGGTCCGATGGCGGCGGGGGCCCTGCTGCGCATGCTTGAAGCCGATTGGGGCGACAAGGATCTGCTGATCATCGACCTTCCGCCCGGGACCGGCGATGTGCAGATCTCGCTGATCCAGAAGATGAAGCCCGATGCGGCGGTCATCGTCTCGACCGCGCAGGACCTGGCACTGATCGATGCCGAACGCGCGGTCGATCTGTTCAACCGGGTCCAGGTGCCGGTCGTCGGCCTGATCGAGAATATGGCCGGCTATCGCTGCCCGCATTGCGGCGAAGAGAGCGACCCCTTCGGCACCGGCGGCGCGGAGGAAGGCGCCAAGCGCATGCATGTGCCGTTCCTCGGCCGCCTGCCGCTGTCGCTGGCGATCCGCAGCGCCTCGGACGCAGGAACTCCGCCGGCCGCCGGAGAGGGCGCGGAAGCCGATGCCTTTGCGGCGCTTGCTGCGGCGCTTGAAGAACAGCTGGAGATAATCGCGCGCTGAGGCATTGAGCGAGGGACACCGAACACGGAGCCCTGACCTATGCCGCTGACCAAAGACGATGACATCCGCGAGCTTCTGACCAACGCCCGCACCATCGCGGTGATCGGCGCGTCCGACCGGCCCGATCGCGCATCCTATGGAGTCATGCGCGCGCTTCAGGATCACGGCTATCGCGTGCTTCCGGTCAATCCCAACATCACCGGCGAGCATGTCCACGGCGAATTCGTGTGGCGCGAATTGTCCCAGGTCGGCGTGCCGATCGACATCGTCGACATCTTCCGCCGCTCGGATGCCGCCGGCGAAGCGGTCGACCAGGCGATCCTCGCCGGGGCCAAGGCGGTGTGGATGCAATTGGGGGTGATCGACGACGATGCGGCCAAGCGCGCCGAGGCCGCCGGCCTCAAGGTCGTCATGGATCATTGCATCAAGATAGAAATGCACCGGCTGGGCATTCCCAAGATCGACAATCCCGACGCCTAGGCAGCGGCGATCGTCATTTCGGGAATGAGGATGGTGGGCGCGTCGATACCGTGGCGCAGCTCGAAGTCGCTGCCGGGCTCGAGCGTTGCGAACATCTCCTTGAGGTTCGAAGCGATGGTGACTTCGCTCACTGCCTCGCAAATCGCGCCGCCGCGAACCATGAACCCGACCGCACCGCGCGAATAATCGCCGGTCAGCCCGTTGACGCCCTGGCCGATCAACTCGATCACCAGCAGCGCCTCGGGAAAAGCGGCAAGCAAATCGGCGCGGCTGCGCTGGCCCGGTTCGATCCACAGGTTTGATGGCGAAACAAAGGGCGCTCCGCCCGCGCCGCGCACCGCGTGACCGGTCGGTTGGATGCCGAGCTGGCGCGCCGAGGCCGATTCCGCAATCCACTGGTTGAGCCGCCCGTCGCTGACCAGATCGGTGCGGGCGACGCGCAGTCCCTCGCCGTCAAAGGGGTGCGAGCGCAGGCCACGAACGCGCAACGGATCGTCACTGATGGTCACGCCCGGCGCGAATAACTGCGCTCCCAGCATGTCCTTGAGGAAGGTCGTCCCGCGCGCCACCGAGCTGCCCGAAATCGCCCCCGTGAAGTGCATCAGCAGGCCGTTCGACACGCGCGGGTCGAAGATCACCGGATAGCGGCCCGGCTTGGGCTTGCCCGAGTTGAGCCGCGCCACCGCCCGCTCGCCCGCCCGCCGACCAATGGTCCGCGCATCATCGAGGTCGCCGAGCTGGCGTACGCTGTGCCAATCGTGATCGCGTTGCATCCCGGCGCCATCGCCGGCGATGACCGATGCGCTGACTCCGTGACGGCTCGAGCGATAGCCGCTCGCGAAACCGCCCGATGTCGCGAGCGCGACGACATGGGCCGAATGGCTCGCGCCCGCACCGCTCGAATTAGTGACGCCGGGAACCGCCAGCGCCGCGCCCTCTGCGTCGAGCGCGCGCGCCTTGAGGTTCGCCGGATCCGGCTCTTCGGCGTCGTAGAGTTCGAGCTCTGCCGGCACGCCGCTCGCCAGCAGGTCGGCCGGCGCCAGGCCGGCATAATCGTCAGGCGTCGCCTCGCGCGCCATCGCCATGCCGCGTTCGACCAATGTCGCCAGGCTTTCCTGGCCAAGGTCGGATCCGGCGACGGTCGCGACTTGCTGGCCAAGGAACAGGCGCAAGCCGACTTTCTTGCCCTCGGCGCTGCCGACGTCTTCAAGCGCGCCCATGCGCACCGAGACCGAGGTCGAGCGATCGCCGACGTAAATTGCGTCGGCGGCGGTCGCGCCGGCCTTGATCGCGCGGTCGACGAGGGCGCTTGCAAGCGCCGTTGCGGCTTGGGGGTCGAGCATTGCAGCGCGCCTAGCGCGTCGCGAGCCCGACCGCCAGCAGGCCGAGAAACAGCAGCAATCCGGTCAGTCGATTGGATCGGAACAGGGTCAGCGCTCGGTCACCATCGTCGGCGTCGGCGCGCAGCGCCTGGAGCGCGAGATGCGCGGCGGCGGGCAACAGCGCAACCAGTGCCACCGGATCGGGCCGGACTTGCCAGATGGCTGCACCCCAGCCGGTCACCGCGAGCGCGTAAAACAGGCCGACCATCGCCGGCGCGCGCGGGCCGAACAAGCGCGCGGTCGATTTGACCCCGACCAGCGCATCATCCTCCTTGTCCTGAATGGCGTAGAGCGTGTCGTAGCCGAGCACCCAGAGGACGCTGCCTGCCCACAACAGGATCGGCGCCGCCGCCACGCTTCCGGTGACCGCGGGCCAGCCGACCAGCGCGCCCCAGCTGAACACCAGCCCAAGCCACGCCTGCGGCCACCAGGTGATCCGCTTCAAATAGGGGTAGGCCACGACCAATGCGACGCTGGCCAGCGCCACCAGCTGTGCCACCGGCGGCAATTGCCACAGGACCAGGAGGCCAAGCGCACACAGCAGCGCGATCAGTCCGTAAGCCGCGCGCAGCCCGACCCGGCCGCTCGCCAGCGGGCGCAGCCGAGTGCGCTCGACTCGTGCGTCGAGATCGCGGTCGATCAAATCGTTATAGACGCAACCGGCGCTGCGCAGGGCAAAGGCGCCGAGCAGAAACCAGGCGAACAGCGCCCAGCGCCCGCCGACGCCCGCTAAAGCCACGCTCCACGCGCACGGCCAATAAAGCAGCCACGTCCCGATCGGGCGGTCGAGGCGCATCAGCGACGCGAACGGCCGAAGCCTCGACGGCAGCGCGCCGATCAGGCCGTGGCGTTCGCTGTCGGGGACGATGTCGCGCATCGCGACCGATTAGGCGCGGCGCGGCGGGGGGTCGAGTCGAACCGCCCGACGCTGCGCAAAGGTGAATAGGTACTGACAGGTTTAGCAACGCGAATGTCAGGATTGAGTGAGCATAAGCCTGTGGAAATACAGGCTTTTTCGATTTCGGAGAAGTAAATGGTTGCGCGGCTTTCCAATCCCGATGATCGTGATATCCGCGCCTATTGGTCGCGCCGCCTGGCTGAGGAAGAGGAGCATGCGCGCCGCGCTCGCTCGCCCGCCGACCGCGCCGCCTACCTCAAGGCCTGCAGCCATTTGCGTGCGCTCATTGCCGGCGAGCGCCCGCGCTGACCTAGCGCAATGCATGATGTGAGCGATTGTCACGGCGCGCCGCTCGGCTAAACTTATCGCAATGCCTGCAACCCCCGCCCGGCCGCCGCGGAGCCTGCCGCGATTGTTTGTGCCGCCGCCGCTCGGCGAAGGGGTGCTGGTCGCGCTCAATGGAGCGCAGGCGAACTATCTTGGGGCAGTGCTTCGGCTTGGCGCGGGGGGCGAGGTGCTGTTGTTCGACGGGGCCAATGGCGAGTGGCACTCGACTGTTGTCGAGGCGGGCAAGAAAAGGATGAGCCTGGCGGTCGGACGGCAGACGCGGCCTCAGGAGGCAGTGCCGGCGCTGACGCTGGCGTTCGCACCGGTCAAGAAGGGGCGGGTCGACTGGCTGGTCGAGAAAGCGGTCGAGCTCGGAGTCGCGCACCTCCAGCCGGTGATCACCCAGCGGACGATTGTCGACAAATTGAACCTCGAGCGGATGCGCAGCCATGTTGTCGAGGCCGCCGAGCAATGTGGCCGCACCGCGCTCGCGACGATCGACGCCCCGGTGAAATTGGAGGCGTTCCTGCGCGGGCTGGTGGGGACGCTATATTTTGCCGACGAGACTGGCGGCGCGCCTGCGGCCAGCACGTTCATGCCCGGCGTGGCGACGATCCTGACCGGACCCGAGGGCGGCTTCACCAGCGACGAGGCTGCAGCGATCCGCGCGACCCCGGGGGCAATCGCGATCAGCCTGGGACCACGAATCCTGCGGGCGGAAACCGCGGCGCTGGCGGCGGTAACGGCGTGGATGGCGGCGGTCGGGGACTGGGGCTGAGGTTATGCCGTTCGCCCCGAGCGGAAAGGGACGCGCTCGACTCGAACAATTGCAGGTTGCCAGTTTCGCTTTGCTACGCGTCGTTGGGGCGATTAGGGCGAATCCATGACCACGCGCACCGACCTTTCCGCAAGCCCGCTCATCGAGAGCCGCGACGACTTGCTGGCCACCTTTGCCAAGGGCGAGAAGCCCGAAGCCGATTGGCGCATCGGCACCGAGCATGAGAAATTCGTCTATCGCCTCTCCGATCATCGCGCGCCAAGCTATGACGAGCCCGGCGGCATCCGCGACCTGTTGATGGCGATGACCGACTATGGCTGGTCGCCAGTGATCGAGAACGGGAATGTCATCGCGCTGAGCGGAGCCGACGGGACGATCAGTCTCGAACCCGCCGGCCAGCTCGAGTTGAGCGGCGCGGCACTCGAAAACCTCCACGAAAGCTGCGCCGAAAGCGGCCGCCATTTGAAGCAGGTGAAAGCGGTCGGCGACAAGCTCGGGCTCGGCTTCCTCGGCCTTGGCATGTGGCCCGACAAGACCCGCGCCGAGCTCCCGATCATGCCCAAGGGCCGCTACAGGATCATGCTCGATTACATGCCCAGGGTCGGCGACCTCGGACTCGACATGATGCTGCGCACCTGCACCATCCAGACCAACCTCGATTATTCGAGCGAGGCCGACATGGTGAAGAAATTCCGCGTCGCGCTGGCGCTGCAGCCGGTAGCCACCGCCTTGTTCGCCAATTCGCCGTTCACCGAAGGCAAGGTCAACGGCTTCAAGTCCTTTCGAAGCCACATCTGGGAAGACACCGACCCCGACCGTACGGGCATGCTGCCGTTCGTGTTCGAGAACGGCTTCGGCTACGAACGCTACCTCGACTACGCGCTCGACGTGCCGATGTATTTCGTGTTCCGCGACGGTCGGTACATCGACGTCGCGGGAAAGAGCTTCCGCGATTTCCTCGACGGCCGGCTCGACGTTCTGCCGGGCGAAACCCCGACCATCGCCGATTGGACCGACCACCTCTCGACCGCTTTTCCCGAAGTGCGGTTGAAGAGTTTCCTTGAGATGCGTGGCGCCGATGGCGGACGCTGGGGCCGGATCTGCGCGCTTCCGGCCTTGTGGGTCGGTCTGCTGTACGACGGACCGACTCTCGATGCGGCCTGGGATCTGTGCAAGGATTGGACGATCGAGCAGCGCGAGACGCTGCGCCACGATGTCCCGACACAGGCTCTTGGGACCGCATCGCCCGATGGCCGCACCTTGCGCGAGCTTGCGGCCGAAGTGCTCGATCTCGCCGCAGCCGGCCTGACCAATCGCGCGCGCCTCAATAGCGCCGGCGACAATGAGGGTGGTTTCCTCGACCCATTGCGCGAAATGGTCTCGAGCGGCATGACCAATGCCGACCGGCTACTGGCCAAATATCATGGGGAATGGGGCGGCGACCTCAACCAGATCTACGAGGAATATAGTTTCTGATGGACAGCTTCAGCGCCTCGCGCCGGACCCTATACCCGGAAATCGAACCCTATCAGACGGGCATGCTGGACGTCGGCAACGGCCACCAGCTCTATTGGGAATTGTGTGGCAATCGCGCGGGCAAGCCGGTGGTCTTCCTGCACGGCGGACCCGGCGGCGCATCAAGCCCCAGCCACCGCCGCCAGTTCAATCCCGACAAGTATAAGATCCTGGTCTTCGATCAGCGCGGCTGCGGCAAATCCGTGCCGTTCGCGAGCCTCGACCATAATACCACCGCCGACCTCGTGGGCGATATCGAGACGCTCAGGACGGCAGTCGCCAAGGTCGACAAATGGCAGGTCTTCGGCGGCAGCTGGGGCTCGACCCTGGCACTGGCCTATGCCCAGCAATATCCCGACCGGGTTACCGAGCTGGTGCTGCGCGGCATCTTCCTGTTCGATCAATATGAGCTCGACTGGCTTTACCAGGAGGGCGGCGCGTCCTCGATCTATCCCGACAAATGGGATGATTTCGCCGGCTTCATTCCCAAGGCCGAGCGCGGCGACCTGCTCGAGGCCTATCGCCAGCGGTTGCTCAGCGACGACCCCGAAATTCAGCTGGCGGCGGCCAAGGCGTTCGCCATATGGGAGGGCAATGTCGTCACCGTCCTGCCCAATCCCGGCGTGATCGATGACTTCGCCGACCCGCACAGGGCGATCGCCATTTCGCGCATCGAGAACCATTATATGATCAACAAGGGCTGGTTCGAGGAAGGCGAGTTACTGCGCGGCGCCGACCGCTTGAAAGGCATTCCGGGGATCATCGTCCAGGGCCGCCACGACAGCTGCACCCCGCCACGCGCGGCCTGGGCCCTGAAGAAGGCGTGGCCCGAGGTCGAGCTCAATATCGTGCCCGACGGCGGCCACCTCTACAGCGAGCCGGGAATCCTCGACGGGCTCATTCGCGCGACCGACAAGTTCGCCGATCTTTAGGCGTCATTCACCCGGGCGGTAGGTCCGCTCGACGTGGCTGGTAAGTTGTGACGGATAGAAATAGACGTCGCGCAAATTGCCGGTGGCATAGCGCTCTGCCTGATCGTTGAAATGGGGCGAGGCGGGGTTGCCGCTTTCGCCGCCGGCACTGACCGCGCGCGCCTTGACCCCCGTGGGGGTGAATTCGACCAGGGCAACGAAGCTGTTGCCGTTGGTCCCGTACCATTTCTTCGTGCCCGGCTTGGGCGCAGCGCCGAATGAGGCCAGGCTGCCCCAGCGCGCCGAGGAGAAGCCCACGGGAATGCTCGGCTTGCGATCATCGAACGGGCTGTCGATCGCTGCGGAGATGCGCTGGAAGCGGTTGACCTCGCCCCATTTAGTGTCCCAGCGGCCGAAGTCCTTGGCGATCCGCGCCACCGCTTTGTCGAACAAATCGAGCTTCACCTTGGGATCGACGAGGTCGATGCGCACGTAGACCGTCTCATTGTCGTCCCATTCGATCGCCTTGACGTGGTTCCACAGCTCGTCGGCCCAGAAATTGGCCAAAGTGTTGGCGACCGAATCGGTCGACCAGCGGGTGTCCCACCCGCGCAGCGCGGCAATCGGCTTGCTCAAGCGAGCACGGCGCGGGTCGCCGGCGGAAAGGGTGTCATAGGCGCCGAGCAATTGCGGAATGAGGCGGATAAAGCCGGGCTGCGCGCTGTCGAAGGCCGCCGCATGTAACCGGTCCATCGTCCAAGGGCCCGGCTGGTTGAGCAGCTGCAAGGCATGAATCCCGCGCGGATTCTCGCCCAGCGCATCCATGTAGATGGGAAAGCGGTCGCGGCGCAGGCTGCCCTCGCCGCTGACTGTCCACGGCCAGTTGTTGGTATTGAACACATAGCCGCTTTTGGGGCGGATCATGTTGGGCAGCTCGCCGATCTTGTGCACTCGTCCCCAGTCGGCGGTCTGGTCGCTGCCGTCGACCGGCTTGGTATAATCGAAAGCGGCGTTGCGCAGCGGCACGAATTGCGGGTGAAGGTAAGCGATATTGCCGCTCGAATCGGCGAAGATGGTCGTGTTCGAGCTGTTCGCCTGGAGCGCGCTCGCCTTCATGAATTCGGCGAGGTTGCGGGCCTTGGTGCGGGTGAAGCTCTGCTGCAATGCTTCGACCGGCCGGTCCATCATCGCAAACGCCAACCACCGCCCGCCCTCGGCGCGGACGATCGGTCCGCGGTGGGTCATCCAAGCGGTGAAATTGCGGTTTTTCAGCTCGCCATTCGAGGCCTTGTAGCGAAGCGCGATCGGACGCTGCATCAGCGGCCGGCACACCGCCCCGAACCGATAGCAAAAGCCCTTGC
>JBDSEL010000103.1:0-7294 GCA_039920065.1 Sphingomicrobium sp.
ATTCGCCGTCCTCGATCTTGCCGTCGAGGAAACCGACCTTGCTGGCGATCTGGACCTTCGCGCGCTTGGCCGGGTCGCGTCTCAGCCAATTGCCGATGACGGTTTCGCTTTCGCCGCCGCTGTGGCCCGGGACCCAGGCGGAATAGACGTCGGCGGTGTCGATCATCGTGCCGCCGGCATCGACGAAGGCGTCTAGCAGCCGGAAACTGGTCGCCTCGTCCGCAGTCCAGCCGAACACATTGCCGCCAAGCGCGACCGGGGCGACCTTCATCCTGCTCGACCCGACTTGCCGTAAATCCGCCATTTCATTGCCCTTCATCGACCCGCTCATGCTGGGCCGAACGCCCAGCCTTCGCAAGCGTTCACCAGATGTTTGTAAAGTTTAGCGACACTCGGGGCATGTCGGAAGAACTGACAATCGGGGCCGCGTGGACGCGCTGATCGCCTTGTGGGGCCACGGCATTGCCGCCGTGCTGTTCGCCGCGCTGCTGCTGTGGCGCGTGCTCGATCCCGTGCGCCAGCCGGGCCAGCGATTGCTTCTTGGAGCATTTGCAATGACCGCCGCCTGGGCCTGGCTGGCCGCGATCGAGCCTGGCAGCGGGCTGGCGCGCTTCGCCGAAACGTTCCGCAACCTGTTCTGGGTGGCGATGCTCTATTCGCTCAGCACCGAGAGCGAGGAGCCACAACGCGGCCTGCGCCTGGTCTATGGCGCGGTCGCCGCAGTCATCGGATTCCAGCTGATGGTCACCTTGTTCGCGGTTACGAGCCCAAGCGTGGCGCTGACCCAGACATCGTCGTTGCTTCGCCTGACAACCGCCGCCGGCGCCCTGGTGCTGGTCCACAACCTCTACGGCCAGGCAGCGCCAGCCTCGCGCTCGCACATCCGCTATGCCATGCTCGGGCTTGCGGCGATGTGGTTCTACGACCTCAATTATTACACCGTGCGCTATTTACGCGCCGACGCGGTGACCTCGCTCGCCGACTGGCGCGGGATTGCGATTGCACTCACCGCGCCCTTTTTCGCGCTCGCCGCGCGGGAGGAAGAGGGTTGGCGCTTTCGAATGTCGCGCGCGGCCAGTTTCCAGTCACTCAGCCTGTTCGCGATCTGCGGCTATTTTCTGCTCATGGCGATTGTCGCCTCGGCGCTTGGCGAAACCAGCGTCGACTGGGGATCGGGCATCTTGATCGTCATGCTGGCGGCGATGACCGTCGGCCTCATGGTTCTGCTCCCCAGCGCCCGCGCCCGCGGCTGGCTCAAGGTCAAGTTGGCCAAGCATCTGTTCGAACATCGCTATGATTATCGCATTGAGTGGTTGCGCTTCGCGGCAACTCTGGGCCGCGCCGGACCCGACGCGCCGCCGCTCGGCAAGCGGGTCATTAAGGCGTTCGCCGACATCGTCGAATCGCCCGGCGGATTGCTGCTGGTCGGGGATGGGATGGCGCCGCCGGAGATCGCGGCCGAATGGAATTGGCCCGGCAACCCGCCGAGCGCCAGCAAGCTCGCCGAGGCCCTGGCCATGTGGCGCTCGATCGAGGCCAGCCGCCGGGTCATTGAACTCGACGGGCTTCGCGGCGGCTGGGCGAGCGAGGCCGATCGCGCTGTCCAAGTGCCCGCTTGGCTGATCGGCGACGAGATGGCGTGGACCGCGGTGCCGTTGGCGCATAACGATCGCTTGATCGGCATGGTGCTGCTGGCGACGCCGGATTATCGCCGACCGCTCGACTGGGAAGATTTCGACCTGCTGCGCACCGCCGGCCGGCAGGCGGCGAGCGCGCTGGCCGAGGCGCTTGGCCAGGAAGCGCTCGCCAATGCCCAAAGGTTCGAGGAATTCAACCGCCGCTTCGCCTTCATCCTCCACGACATCAAGAATTTGGTCAGCCAGCTCGGCCTATTGTCGCGCAATGCCGAGCGGCACGCCGACAATCCCGACTTTCGCGCCGACATGGTCGCGACGCTCAAATCCTCGGTCACCAAGATGAATGACCTGCTCGAACGGCTCGCCCCGCACGCCCAGGCGCGGATCAAGCCGTCGTCGGCACAGCCGCTCGGCCCGATCCTCGTCGCGGCCACGGCGGGGCGCTCGGCCAGCCGCGATATCCGGCTCGAAGGATCACTCGAGGCGTGGGTCGAAGTTGACGCGGCCGCGCTCGAACAGGCGCTTGGCCACCTCATCCAGAATGCCTGCGACGCCAGCGACCCCGGCCAGCCGATCGTCATCGGGGTCGCGGCGCGCGGGTCGATGACCGACATTGCAGTCACCGATTGCGGCACCGGCATGGACAGCGATTTCATTCGCCACCGCCTCTACCAGCCATTCGCTTCGAGCAAGGATAATGGCTTCGGCATTGGCGCGTTCGAGGCGCGTTCGCTGGTCTTGGCTATGGGCGGTGCGATCGAAGTCGATAGCCGCCCGGGCAAGGGCACCACCTTTACCGTCACCGTCCCCGCCGCCGAGCAATCGGCCGCCAACCTGCGGAATATCGCATGACCGACCCCCAAACGCCCAAGACCCTGCTGGTCGTCGAGGATGACGAGGGCCTGCAGCGCCAACTCAACTGGGCATATGAAGGCTATGAGGTAGTTATCGCCGGAAATCGCTCTGCAGCCATCGACGCGTTGCGCGCGCACGAACCCGATGTCGTGACACTCGACCTTGGCCTGCCGCCCGATCCCGACGGGACCAGTGAAGGGTTTGCGACGCTGCAGGAGATCCTGCGCCTCAAACCCGACACCAAGGTGATTGTCGCGACCGGCCACGGCGCGCAGGAAAGTGCGCTCCGCGCGATCGGGCTCGGCGCCTATGATTTCTACAGCAAGCCGATCGACATCGACGAGCTTGGCCTGATCGTCGCCCGCGCCTTTCAGCTACACAAGCTGGAGCGCGAAAACCTCCGCCTCGAAAGCGGCGGCGGCGCAACCGTATTGGGGTCGATCATCACTGCCGCGCCGGAAATGCTCAAGGTCGCCAAGACCATCGAGCGAGTGGCCGCGGCCGATGTCTCGGTCATGCTGCTCGGCGCCAGCGGGACGGGCAAGGAATTGCTCGCCCGCGCGGTCCACGAGCAATCGCGGCGGACCGGCGGATTCGTCGCCATCAATTGCGCCGCCATCCCCGAAAACCTGCTCGAAGCCGAATTGTTCGGCTATGAGCGCGGGGCATTTACCGGCGCGGTCAAATCGAACATCGGCAAGATCGAAATGGCCGAGGGCGGAACCCTGTTCCTCGATGAAGTCGGCGACATACCCCTACCGCTCCAGGTCAAATTGCTGCGCTTTCTGCAGGAGCGCGTGATCGAGCGGATTGGCGGGCGCCAACCGATTGCGGTGGCCACGCGGATCGTCTGCGCAACCCACCAGGACCTCGAAGCGATGATCGCCGCCGGAAGCTTTCGCGAGGACCTTTACTACCGCCTGGCGGAGATCGTCGTCGCAATCCCGAGCCTGGCCGAGCGGCCCGGCGACGCGGTGTTGGTGGCGCGGCATTTCGTCAACCGTTTCGCGCGCGAGTTGAACCCCAAGATCGGCGGTCTTGGCCCCGACGCGCTTGACGCAATCGACGCTTATGCCTGGCCGGGCAACGTCCGCGAACTCGAAAACCGAATCAAGCGCGCCGTCATCATGGCCGACGGCAAGCTGATCGGCGCAAGCGATCTCGACCTTGGCGACAAGGCGGCGGGCAAGGCCGAGACAGCCCCAATCAACCTGCGCGCCGCCCGCGAAGTTGCCGATCGCCGGGCCATCCATCTGGCGCTTACCCGCAGCGAGAACAACATCAGTAATGCCGCCAAATTGCTCGGCATCAGCCGACCGACGCTGTACGATCTGATGAAGCAGTATCAGCTCGGCGGATAAGCCCGCGGTTCCCTACCTTGTCTGTCCGCGCCCGGCTGCTAGGCTTGCCCGGACCGGTCGCCACCGGTGGGGGCAATATGGCTAGCAAGCGTGTCAAGAATCCCGAAAGCCTCGACGCGATCGACATCGCGCTCGCCAGAGTAGTCGACAGCGATACGGCCAAGGCGCTGCTGGAAAAACAGGCGCGGCTGATCGATAGCCAGGAGACGCTCGCGCGGGCCGATTTGCGCCACCGTGGCTGGCAGATCATCGGCGAGCGGGTCGGCGCGTTGATCAAAGCGCTGACGGTGACCGTCGGCGTGCTGCTACTGGCGGGGATCATCATCTTCTTCTGGACCGCGCACAAGGCCAGCGGGATGGTCATGGATCCCTTTTCGGTGCCGCCGACAATGGACCGCCAGGGGCTGACCGGGTCGGTCGTCGCCCAGCAATTGCTCGACAAGATCGCAGCGCTCGAAAGCGGCACCGAAAGCGTCCGCGCAAGCTCCAGCTACGAGAATAGCTGGGGCGATTCCAAGGGCGTTGCGGTGCCCTACGCCGGGGTTTCGCTGGGCGAATTGAGGCGCGAGGCGCGTGCCTGGCTCGGCTCGGAAAAGCATTTGTCGGGCGACGTCGTGCAATTGCCGGGTGGCAGGATCGCGATCAGCTTCCGTACTTTAAACGCGAGCGGCCGGGTCGAAGGTCTCGAACGCGATTATGATGCGCTTCTTCAGCAAGTCGCCCTGCAGGTATTCAAGGCGACCCAGCCCTATCGTTATGCGGTCTATGCCGGGCGCACAGGGAATGCCGAGGAAAGACGCGCGGTGCTGCTGGCGCTATCGCGCAGTGACAATTCGCGCGAACGGCCGTGGGCGCTCCATGGGCTCGCGCTCAACGAGCCGACCAATGATCGGACCGAGGCCGTCTATCAGCGGTTGCTGGCAATCGACCCTTATTTCGTCCCCGCGGTCGGCAACATGTGGATTTACGCCGGGGCAAGAGGCCAAGAAGAAGAAGCGTTCAGCAAGCTGAAACGCTCTATCAAGGCCTATGAGACTGGCGCCGACGACTTCGTCCCCGACTATGGCAAGGGGTTCGCGCTCGATACCGGCGCCACGCTCGCAGGCTATTTCCTCGGCGATCAGGCCAAGGCGGCCGAACTGTCGCGCAAGGCCGAGGAGCATCGCGCCGGTCCGGTAAACTCGGCAGCTCGACCTTATGCTACCGCCCAGTTCCGCGCCTCGGCGCATGACTATGCAGGAGCGCGAGAAGCACTGGCCAGCGCCCGGCTCAGCCCGCTCGTCCAGCGACCGGACTATCAAAAAGTCATCGGTCCGCAATATGACGAAGCGGCATTGCGCGCTTTCGCCACCGGCGATCAGCCTGCCATTGTCGCGGCCGTCAACACGCTGATTGCCCGCTTCCGTGCCGACTCCGGGAAAGACGGAACGGTGAACGAACGCTTCTCCGCTGACACATCGGTGCGTGCCCTGCTGCCCGATCTGGCGCTCGCGCTGGCGCGGAGCGGCAAGCTGGCCGAGGCGCGCGCGGCGATTGCGGCGCTGAAGAATGACGACGACCGCGCGCTGCGCATTCGTGCGTTCATCGCCGCGCTGGCCCATGATCCTGCCGCCGACCGTCTATTCGCCGCCTCCGCCGCAAGCACGCCTTCGCTGCCCCTTTCGCAGATGCTGTGGGCCGAGGCCAGGGTGCGGACGGGCGATCCGGCGGGTGCGCTCGACCATGCCGCCGCCGCCGCCGAGCTTGGCCCAAACGCCGCCGACAATTTCTATTGGTGGGGCAAAGCACTGCTAGCGCTCCATCGCCCCGACGAGGCCAGTGCGAAATTCGCCGAAGCCGCGCGCCGCACGCCGCATTGGGGCTCGCTCCACATGGATTGGGCCGAGGCGCTGTGGCAATCGGGCGATCGCGGCAAGGCCGTCGACACCTTGCGCTCGGCCGCGATGATGGCGCTGAGTTCGGCCGACCAGGCGCGGTGGCGGCGGATGGCCGTCGGTGCCAATCGCTTCGCCGCAAGAGCGCAACGCTAGGGACGGTATAGGTTACGCCTGGCGTGCGGCGTTCAGCCCCTCGGCCAGTTCGGCGACCTCCAGCCAGCGTTCCTCGGCAGCGCCTTTCTCCGCCCGCAGCTTGGCGGCTTGCGTCGTGAGCGCGGCGAATTTGTCGGGCTCGTTGGAATAGAGATCGGGATCGTGAAGCGAGTCCTCGGCGGCAGCGATTTCGCGTTCGAGGCGCTCGACTTCAGCGGGTAGGCGGTCGAGGTCGCGCTGGTCCTTGTAGGAAAGTTTACGCCGATCCTCCCCGGGACGGGGAGGGGAACCAGCTGAAGGCTGGTGGAGGGGGTACTTCGACTGCACGCCGCCCCCTCCACCACGCCGCTTCGCGCCGCGGTCCCTCTCCCCGTTTCGGGGAGGATTTCGCCTTTTGGCCCAATCCTCATAGCCGCCGGCGACGATGTCGACCTTGCCCGAGCCGTCGAGGCCGAGCGTGATCGTCACCGTCCGGTCGAGAAAATCGCGGTCGTGGCTGACGATCAGGACGGTGCCTTCATAATCGGCGATGACTTCCTGGAGCAGGTCGAGCGTTTCGAGGTCGAGGTCATTGGTCGGCTCGTCGAGCACCAGCAGATTGGCCTCGCGCGCGAACTCGCGAGCAAGCAGCAACCGCGACTTCTCGCCTCCCGACAGCGACCCGATCGGCGCATCCGAGAGCGACGGGTCGAACAGGAATTCCTTGAGATAGCCCTTGATGTGCTTCTTGGCCCCGCGCACCTCGATCCATTCGCCGCCATTGGCAAGCACATCGCGAACCCGCTTGCGGGGCTCCATCAGCTTGCGTTGTTGGTCGATGACGATCCCGCTCAGCGTGTTGGCGCGGCCGATGCGCCCGCTGTCGAGCTTGATCTCCCCGGTCAGCAACTTGAGCAAGGTGGTCTTGCCAGCGCCATTAGGCCCGACAATCCCGATCCGGTCGCCGCGCTGAATGCGCAAGGTGAAATCCTTGATGATCGGGCGCTCTGCGAAGGATTTAAACACCGCTTCCGCGTCGATCACGGTCTTGGTCTTCACATCGTCCTTGGCCAGCGCGAGCTTGGCGGCGCCGGCCGCGCCGATCATCGCCGCGCGCTGGGCCCGCATCTCGCCGAGCTTGGCCAGCCGGCCCTGGTTGCGGCGGCGGCGGGCGGTAACTCCGCGCTGGAGCCAATGGAGTTCGAGCTTCAATTTGGCGTCGAGCTTTTCGGCGGCGCGTGCTTCCTCGTCATAGACCCGCTCGGTCCACGCCTCGAACCCACCGAAGCCGATTTCGGCGCGGCGCAGATTGCCGCGATCGAGCCAGATGCAGCTTTTGGTCAGGCGGTTCAAAAAGGTGCGGTCGTGACTGATGACGATGAATGCTCCCTTGAACCGTTGGAGCCAATCTTCGAGCCATTCGATGGCGCCG
>JBDSEL010000104.1:0-4917 GCA_039920065.1 Sphingomicrobium sp.
AGGCGTCGGAGCCAAGCTCAGGTAAATGATTGTCCAGAGCATAAAGTGTCATCGCGCGCGACCTCGCTTCGCTCGGATTGCCATGCTCGGATATCCCCCGGGATATCCTGCGCTTGGCATTGGTGCCCAGGAGAGGACTCGAACCTCCACGCCCTTACGAGCGCCAGCACCTGAAGCTGGTGCGTCTACCAATTCCGCCACCTGGGCACGCTGCGTCATCTGTTTGGCAGGGGTGGGCGCTTAGGGGGCGGCCTGACGCCTTGTCAACCGCCGGTGCGCGTGGTTAGGAAAAGTCCATGCTCAATGGCTCCGAAACGCTCGTCACCATCTTCGGCGGGACTGGCTTTGTCGGCCGCTATGTATGCGAATATCTGCTCAAGGCCGGGGTCCGCCTGCGCGTCGCCTGCCGCGATCCCCGCGAGGCGTATTTCCTTCAGCCGCTGGCGGGAATCGGGCAATGGGCGCCGGTTCGCGCCGATGTCGGCAAGGCCAATTCGGTCGCCCAAGCGGTTGCTGGTGCGGATGCGGTCATCAATCTGATCGGCGCCTTCAAGAACATGCAGGCGCTCCACGTTGCCGGCCCACGCGCCATTGCCGAGGCCGCCACCGCTAACCGTGCGACATCGCTGGTCCACGTCAGCGCGATCGGCGCCGATGCCAATAGCAGTTCCGATTATGGCCGGACCAAGGGCGAAGGCGAAGCTGCGGTCCGCACCGCCTTTGCCAGCGCGACCATCATTCGCCCGTCGATCGTGTTCGGGCCAGAAGATGATTTCACCAACCGCTTCGCCACCTTGGCCAAACTGCCGATCCTGCCAGTGCTGGCGCCGGCAACGCGTTTCCAACCGGTCTATGTCCGCGACCTGGCCCAGGCGATCGCCGCCGCGGCGCTCGACCCGGCAACGCATGGCGGCAAGACCTTTGAGATTGGCGGCCCCCAGACGCTGTCGATGATCGAACTCAATCGCCTGATCGCCGACCTTGCCGGCCAGAGCCCGGATATCGTCGCTTTGCCGGCGATTGCGGGCTCGGCCATGGCCAGCCTTGGCTTCCTGCCCGGGGCGCCGCTGACCGAGGACCAGTGGAAGATGCTTCAGCGCGATAATGTCGCCGCGCGCGGCACCCCCGGCCTCGACGCCTTCGGGATCGAGCCGACGCCAATAGCTGCGGTCGCCGACGAATGGCTTGCGCGCTATCGCGGTGGCAGCCGCTTTCAGGGTCGCCGCGCGACCGCATCCCCGGTGACCTGAGCCTGTGCCTATCCTGCTGCTTGTCGTCATCCTCGGGATCGTCGAGGGTCTGACCGAATATCTGCCGGTGAGCTCGACCGGTCATTTGATTTTGGCCACCGAATTGCTCGGCTTTGACGCAGACAAATGGGCGTTGTTCAATGTCGCCATCCAGCCCGGCGCGATCCTCGCGATCGTGGTCCTTTACTGGAAAACCTTTTGGGGCGCGGCGACCGGCCTGTTCCGCCGCGATCCGGTCGCGCTGCGCTTCATCCGCAACCTGTTGGTGGCCTTTTTCCCGGCGGTCGTCCTCGGCCTTTTGCTGGGCAAGCAGATCGACGCCCTGCTCGAAAACGCATGGGTGGTGTCGTGGGCGCTGATCATCGGCGGCATCGCCATCCTGGTGATCGAGCGGTTGGTCAGGCCCGAGCCCGCGCCAAAGATCGAACACCCGCTGCAGATGGTCGCCGACGTCACGCTGCGCCAGGCAATCATCATCGGCCTGGTTCAATGCCTGGCGATGGTCCCGGGGGTCAGCCGCTCAGGCGCAACGATCATGGGCGCGATTGCACTGGGCATCGACCGCAAGACCGCCGCCGACTTCAGCTTCTTCCTGGCGGTGCCGACACTGACTGGCGCAACCGCGCTTCAGCTGGTCCGCCATCACGATCAACTGGGCGGCGGCATGGCGATGAATATCGTTATCGGCGCGATCGTCTCATTCGTGGTCGCGATCGTGGTGGTCAAGGCGTTCGTCGCCTACCTCAAGAAATACGGCTTTGCGGCGTTCGGTTGGTATCGCATTGTCGCCGGCGCCGGAGCGCTGGTGTGGCTGGTCGCACGCTAGGCCCATTTCCTTCTTGCGCTCGACCGAAAAGCCAAGGATAATCGGAACTTAGTTGCGGAGTTCCAGTCGATGCGTTGTGCCCTCCTGATCCTTGCTATTGCTGTGGTCGCTGCCGCACCTGCGGCGGCCGAGCCGACGATAAGCGAGTCCATCGCCGACGCTCAACGGATGCTGGACGATCCGCGCAACGAGAAATTATTCAGTTCGGTGATGTCGGCGTTAAGCGATGCCTTACTCGACATGCCGGTTGGCGAGATCAAGGCCGCGACCGAAGGCCGCGTCGCGACGGCGGAGGAAAAGCGGCTGACAGTGCGTGATATCGCCCGCCGCGAGGACCCTGCATTCGAAGCCAAGATGCGCGATGGCGTGGCCAAATCCGCGCCCGCGCTGCGCCAGAGCATGAAGGCGCTGTCGGCCTCGCTGCCGGCACTTGCCAAGAGCGCCGAGGCGCTTGGCCGGTCGATCGAGCGACTGGGTGCCAATCTGCCCGATCCGACCTATCCCAAACGCTAGACGCGCGCCGCGCAGGCGTTAATAGCGGCCACGATCATGTGGCAGCTGTTTCAATTCCCGCTTTGTCCTTTCTCGCGCAAGGTTCGCCTGGTGCTGGCCGAAAAGGGCGTCGCCCACGAGCTGGTGCGCGAAAATCCGTGGGAGCGACGCGACGAGTTCATCGACCTCAATCCGGCCGGCGAAACCCCGGTGATGGTCGAGGCGGATCAGGGCGTGACCCTGATCGGGAGCCAGCCGATCGTCGAATATTTCGACGAGACGGTCGATCGCATGCCGATGATTCACGGCAATGCCAGTCTGCGCGCGGAAATCCGCCGGATGACCGAATGGTTCGACATCAAGGTCTTTCGCGAAGCTGTCGAGCCGCTGATGAGCGAGCGCATGAGGAAGCGGCTGGTCAACCGGGAAAGCCCCGACACGCGGGTGCTGCGCGAAGCGATGCGCGTGGCGAGCGAGCACCTCGATTATGTCGACTATTTGCTCGATCACCGCCGCTGGCTGGCGGGGCCGGGCCTCAGCCTGGCAGATTTCACCGCTGCAGCGCACTTGAGCGTGATCGATTATCTCGGCGCGCTCGACTGGCGCGGGCACAAGCAAACCAAGGATTGGTACAGCGTGATGAAGTCGCGCCCCGGTTTCCGACCTTTGCTTGGCGAGCGCATGGAGGTGATCGTGCCGCCAGCGCATTACGACAAGGTCGACTTCTAGCGCATCGTCACCCGGGTTTGCGCGCGCTGGCGAGGTAGGCCGGGCGGCCTGCAGTCACATGGCATCGGACTTCCTCCAAGCCGGCAGCGGCAAGCTCGGCGACCAGTTCGTCAGCGATGAACCAGTGGCCGAAACTGTCGAGCAGCCGGTCCCCCGGCTCGGGAAGACCCTGAGCCTTGAGCACGGGCTCGAACGCGCGGCCGCTGGGATCCTGGGCGACGCTGCCGAGGATCAGCGGTCCATTTGGCGCGAGCCGCTCGGTGCACGAGCGCACAAACGCAATGCGCGCCGCGCGGGTGGGAATATGGTGATAGGACCCCGACCCGATCAGCACTGCGTCGAAGCCGCCCGACAGCGCCGACACTTCGCCCGGCCGCGACTGAAGCAAGGACGCGTCGATCCCGGCCGCGCCAAGGTTGCGCCGCCCGGCTTCGATCAAAGCCGGCGCCGGATCGAACCCGGTCACCTCATAGCCCTTGCGCGCCAGCCCGATCATTTCGCGCCCCGCCCCTGCTGCTGCGACCAGCACCGTGCAGCCCGGCGCGAACATTGCGTCGACCAGCACCTCTTCCCACGGGTGAAAACCTGCGAGATTGAACTCTGGGTCGCCAAACCCCGAGCTGGCGCCATAGCTGTCGACACTGATCGCGATAAGGTCGGCGGGCGACAGATAGGGCAGCCACGCCCGCCCATGCGGATCCTGCCACGCCCGGTGAAGCCGACCGATCAATCGGCGGCTCCAGATGAAGGCCCACGCCCGAGGCCTCAATCGCACGCCTTTGCTGCGATCAAATAGTTGAGACTGGTGTCGTCGCTAAGGTGCAAGCCCTTGAGCGGGGAGAAGGCGATGCCTTCGACATCCGTCACCGCAAACCCTGCCTTGGCCAGCATCGTGCCCAGCTCGTCGGGGGTGATGAACTTGTCGAAATCGTGCGTACCCTTGGGGATTCGGCCCAGCCCCTCGGCCAGCGTGATGGTCATCAGCTTCGACAGGCCGGTGCGGTTGGGCGTCGACATCAACAGCAGCCCGCCCGGCGCAACCCGCGCTGCGAGCGCGCGCACGAACGCCATCGGGTCGGCGACATGCTCGACCACCTCCATTGAGGTGACGAGGTCGAAGGTGCCGTCAAGATCCTCGACCCCCATCGCGCGATAGTCGATCGCCAAAGCCATGCCGGCGGCATGTTCGCGGGCGACGGCGATGACTTCGGGCGCGGCGTCGATCGCGGTCACCGTCGCACCCAGCCGCGCCAACGGTTCGGCCAGCAACCCAGCGCCGCAGCCGACATCGACCGCCGATCTGCCGGCCAAGGGGCGAAGCGAACATTCGTCCGTCTGCCAATGCCGATCGATCTGGTCGCGGACATAGGCCAGGCGTACGGGATTGAGCTTATGGAGCATTGCCGAGCTGCCATCCGAGTCCCACCAGTCGGCGGCCATCGCGCCGAAGTGCGCGGCCTGGTTCGGCAGAATGCTTGTTTCGCTCATGCCCTCCCCCTAACAGGGCGCCGCGCTACAACCAAGGAAACGCGACCGCTGAATGGCCCGTATCGTGATGAAATTCGGCGGCACGTCGATGGCGGGGATCGAACGCATCCGCAGCGTCGCCGCGCGGGTCAA
>JBDSEL010000105.1:0-27410 GCA_039920065.1 Sphingomicrobium sp.
GATCGCGACCGCCTTGATGTCTTCGCCGGCGACCTGCCCGACCAGTTTCCCAAGCTTTTCGGCAAGCGCCATATAGGGCATGAGTCGCGGCGCTTCCTCGGCCGACAGCGACGGCATGTTGATCGCATTGGTGACCCCGCCAAGCAGCAGGAAATCGGCCATTTGCTCGGCCACCTGGATCGCGACATTGACCTGCGCCTCGCTGGTCGACGCGCCCAGGTGCGGGGTCGAGATGAAGCCCGGCGTGCCGAACAACGGCGAATCCCTGGCCGGTTCAGATTCGAATACGTCGAGCGCGGCGCCGCCAATACGGCCGCTGTCGAGCCCGGCCTTGAGCGCGGCCTCGTCGATCAGCCCGCCGCGCGCGCAATTGATGATCCGCACTCCGGGCTTGGTCTTGGCCAGCGCCTCGCGGCTCAGAATTCCGCGCGTCTCGTCGGTCAGCGGGGTGTGGAGGGTGATGAAGTCGGCGCGGCCCAGCAATTCGTCGAGCTCGACCTTCTCGATCCCGAGGTCGATCGCGCGCTCGGGGGTCAGGAAGGGGTCGAACGCGACCACCTTCATTTTCAGGCCAAGCGCGCGGCTGGCGACGATCGAGCCGATGTTGCCGGCGCCGATCAAGCCCAGTGTCTTGCCGGTGACCTCGACCCCCATGAAGCGATTCTTTTCCCACTTGCCGGCCTGGGTCGAGGCGTCGGCCTCGGGCAATTGGCGGGCGAGCGCGAACATCAGCGCAATGGCATGCTCGGCGGTGGTGATCGAGTT
The DNA here is from genome assembly GCA_039920065.1 of Sphingomicrobium sp. Taxonomy (GTDB): domain Bacteria; phylum Pseudomonadota; class Alphaproteobacteria; order Sphingomonadales; family Sphingomonadaceae; genus Sphingomicrobium. The sequence continues at coordinate 766 of JBDSEL010000105.1, forward strand.
GCCGAACGGGGTGTTCATGACGACCACGCCGCGCGCGGTGGCGGCGGGGATATCGACATTGTCGACCCCAATTCCCGCGCGGCCGACGACCTTGAGGTTGGTTGCGGCGTCGATCACCGCCTTGGTCACCTTCGTCGAGCTGCGGATGGCGAGCCCGTCATAATCGGCGATCCGCGCAGTCAGCTGTGCGGGAGTTTCGCCAGTGATCTCGTCGACCTCGATCCCGCGGTCGCGAAAGATCGCTGCGGCCTTGGGGTCCATGGAATCGGAAATAAGGACTTTGGGCATGCACTCGTTCCTTGAATAAATTGCACTCCTGCGCAGGCAGGAGCCTTGGTCGGCAGGGCTCTGGCTTTCACCGAAGCACCATGTTCAGGCGGGCAGGGTCTCGGCGTAAGCCCAGTCGAGCCACGGTCCGAGCGCGACGATATCGGTGGTGTCGACGGTCGCTCCGCACCAGATGCGCAATCCCGACGGGGCGTCGCGATAGCCGGCGATGTCGAACGCCGCGCCTTCGACTTCGAGCAATTTGGCGAAGCGTTTGATGAAGTCCGCGTCGGCGCCGTCGACGGTCAGGCAGACGCTGGTCCGCGAGCGCGTCGTCGGGTCCTGCGCCAAATGACCGAGCCAATTGCGGTCGCGGACGATGTCGTCGAGCGCTGCGGAATTGGCATCGGAACGCGCGATCAGGCCCTTGAGCCCGCCAACGCTTTTCGCCCATTCGAGCGCAAAGATCGCGTCCTCGACCGCGAGCATCGACGGGGTGTTGATCGTTTCACCCTTGAAAATGCCCTCGGTGAGCCTGCCCGCCTTGGTCAGCCGGAAAAGTTTGGGCAGCGGCCGGTCGGGAGTGTAGCTTTCGAGCCGCTCGACCGCGCGCGGACCGAGGACGAGGATGCCGTGAGCGCCTTCGCCGCCAAGCACCTTTTGCCAGCTGAACGTCGCGACATCGATCTTGTCCCACGGCATATCATAAGCGAACACTGCGCTGGTCGCGTCGGCGAAGCTGAGGCCACTGCGGTCATCGGCGATCCACGCGCCATCGGGAACGCGGACGCCGCTGGTGGTGCCGTTCCAGGTGAACAGGACGTCGGACGACCAGTCGACTTGGGCAAGGTCGGGAAGCTGGCCGTAGTTGGCGCGCAGGACGGTCGGCTCAAGCTTGAGCTGCTTGGCGACGTCGGTAACCCAGCCTTCGCCGAAGCTTTCCCACGCCAGCGCAGTCACGGGCCGTTCGCCGAGCATGGTCCACATCGCCAGTTCGAAGGCACCGGTGTCCGAGCCGGGGACGATGCCGATGCGGTGCGAATCGGGCAGTTCGAGCATCGCGCGCATCAGGTCGATGCAATATTGCAGACGCTGTTTTCCAAGCGCTCCGCGATGCGAGCGGCCGAGATCGTCGACAAACAGTTTTTCAGGGGCCCAGCCGGGCGGCTTGGCGCAGGGTCCGGAAGAGAAATGCGGGCGCTCCGGACGCACCCCAGGTCGTTGATTCGTCACACTAAACTCTCCTCACAGAGAGCACGCGCCGCGTTGGGACGGCGTGGCCCGGACCCGCTCTAGCTGCTGCGCTGCAACATGCAAAGCGATTCGCTACGACCCGATGTTGCACTGCACCATCGGTTTGATTTAGAACCGGTTTTCACCGGCTGTTCCACATACCGTAACGATTCATCGCGCTGAGCGGACGGCTCGTCCCGCCATGCTGCGACGAAGGTTGAATTTGTTAACCATGGGCGGCCACTACTGCGCTTCGCCGATCAAGCGCAGCGATGTGCGGGCCGGCGGGGGGCTGGGGAGCTCTCGAATCAAGGGTTCGAAATGCTGCTTGGCAGCCGATGTTTGGAGCGGGGAAAGAATGGCGCAAGTTCTGGCAGTGTCGGCGGGTTTATTCCGCGATCGTGATCTGTTCGTTCACGACGGTGCCCGTCTGCGTCGCTTCCGCCTTAGTGCTCCAGTTCAGGCCGTATTCTTCGTCGTCATGCTCGGGCTGGTAGCCTGGGCCAGCTATGCAACCGCTCGGATGATCACCGCTCCAATGGGCTTCAGCGGCTTGCCCGCCGCGACCGAAGCACGAGCGCGCTTGATCGAACAGCGTCAGGCGCTGATCGAAGCGGCGCTGTCGGGTCATCGCATCGACCCCGCTTTAGTCCAGCAAGCCGGCCTTGATGGCCGCATCGTTCAAGAGGGCCCGCTGGCCCGGGTCGAGCAACAGCAGATGCAGCAGGCGACGCTTGTCGCCGAGGCGCTCGACGTGCGCTACAAAGTCACTGCGGCCGAACTGAAGCGCCTGGGCATTACCCCGGCGCGCGTGGGCGCCAACGAAGGCGTTGGCGGACCGTTCGAAAAGGCCGGCAACCCGACCTTCAAGGCCTTGTTCAATAGCTGGAAGAAGCTCGACCAGCTGCAGGACGGAGTCATCGCCATTCCATCAGAAAAGCCGATCAAGTCGACCGTCGCCTTCACCAGCGGCTTCGGGGTTCGTTCGGATCCGTTCAATTCGGGCGCCGCAATGCACCCCGGCATCGATCTTGCCGGCCCGTCGGGAACGCCGATCTATGCCACCGCCGATGGTGCGGTGCTGCGGTCGGGCTGGAACAGCGGCGGCTATGGCAATCTGATCGAGCTCGACCACGGCCGCGGCATCACCACGCGCTATGGTCACTTGTCCAAAATCGTCATCGAGCCTGGCTCGAAAATAGCCCGCGGCCAGCTGATCGGCTACATGGGCTCGACCGGCCGGTCGACCGGCAACCACCTTCATTACGAAGTCCGCATCGACGGCCGCGCCGTCAACCCGATCCCGTTCATGAAGTCGACCGATTACGTCCTCGCCATGCAACGCCGCGTCGGCGCGCAGTCGATGGATGCGATCGCGCTTGGCGGCCCCAGGAAGTAAGGCCGCCTTGCCCGCCGCCCGGCGGGTCCCTATCTCGCTCCCAGTGAACAACCCCGACATCATCCTTACCGACAGCGCCGCGGCGCGGGTCGCGTGGATCGCCCAGCGCCAGGGCAAGCCGGCGATATTGCGCCTGGCGATCGACGGCGGCGGTTGCGCCGGCTTCACCTACAAGTTCGAACTGGCCGAGGCTGCCCTGGCCGATGACACGGTCGCGGAAGTCGGCGGAGTGCAACTGGTGGTCGATCCGCTAAGCCTCGACCTGGTCCGCGGCAGCGCGGTCGATTTCGTAGAGGACCTCGGCGGTGCAGCGTTTAAGGTGACCAACCCCAATGCGGCTTCGGGCTGCGGCTGTGGATCGAGTTTCAGCGTGTGAAGCTTGCGACCTATAATGTGAACGGCATCCGCGCGCGCTTGCCGCGCCTGCTCGAATGGCTCGAGCGCGAACAGCCCGACGCAGTCTGCCTCCAGGAACTCAAATGTGCCGACGAGTCGCTGCCGATCGGCGATATCGAGGCGGCTGGCTATCACGCCGTGTGGCACGGCCAGAAAGGCTTCAACGGGGTCGCCATCATGGCACGCGACAAGGCGCCGGCTTTGCGCCGCAGCGGCCTTCCCGGCGATCCCGACGACAGCCACAGCCGATATATCGAGGCCGAGGTCGGCGGAGTCATTATCGCATCGATTTATCTGCCCAACGGCAATCCGGTCGGAACCGAGAAGTTCGACTATAAATTGCGCTGGATGGAGCGGCTGCGCGGGCACGCCGCCGACCTCATGGCGCTGGAGCGGCCGGTGGTGCTGGCGGGCGACTTCAATGTCGTGCCCGAGGATCGCGACGTGTTCGCGCCGAAGGCGGTCGCGCACGATGCGCTGATGCAGCCCGCAACGCGCGCGGCGTGGCGCCGGCTGTCGGCGCAGGGCTGGACCGACGCCTTGCGCGCCTTTCACCCGGCCGATCCCAAGCTCTACACTTTTTGGGATTACACTGCGGGCTGCTGGCAGCGCGACGCGGGTTTTCGCATCGACCATCTGATGTGCTCGCCCGAAGCGAGCGATCGGCTGATCGGCGCCGGAGTCGATCGATGGGCGCGCGGCGAAGACAAGGCCTCCGACCACGCGCCGACCTGGATCGTGTTGACGTAGGTCAGCGGATCGCCGAGCTTTGGCCGCGAGCGGTCGCGGAAAGGGTTTTGAAGTGCCGCGCTCGGCCCCTGTTCAAATTTAGGCTGGACTGTGCGCGTTGGGCAGGCGACACAGTGACCGTTTTTTCGGCATTATGGAAAGGTCCGACGCCATGAACAGGTCACTCGCGCTGCTTCCCGCACTTGTGCTGTTGCCGCTCCAAGCCGTGCAGGCCCAAGCCCAAGAACAAGCACCGGATAGCGATGATTATCGAGTTCGCGTCGGCCTTGGCGCGCAGACTCGCCCAGAATATATCGGCGCCGACAAAAACCAATTTGCGCCTTTGCTCGACATGTCGATCAAGCGCGGCACCGAACCGTTTAATTTCAAGGCGCCAGACGACAATTTCGGAATCGCCGTGGTGCGCAAGAACGGCTTCGCATTCGGGCCCGTCGCCAACATTCAAAGCGGCCGCAAGAACAAGGATGTCGGGATCGATATCGGCCGGATCAAGACGACCATCGAACTCGGCGGCTTCGCCCAATATGAGTTGTCGACGTCGACCAGGCTTCGGGCCGAAGTGCGCAAGGGGCTTGGCGGGCATAGGGGGCTGGTCGCAAGCCTTGGCGCCGATCAGGTGTGGCGCGATGGCGACAAGTGGCAATTCTCAGTCGGGCCGCGCGTATCCTTTTCCGACGGCCGCTATCAGCGAGCCTGGTTCGGGGTCGATGACGCTGCCGCAATCGCCACTCCATTGCCTTTTTATCGCCCGGGTGCGGGCATCCACTCGGTCGGCGCGACCAGCGGCATGTATTACAGCTTCGGCCGGAGCATCGGGATGTTCGGCTTTGGCCGCGCCGAGCGACTAGTCGGCGACGCCGCCGATAGTCCCTTGATCAAGGGCTACGGCTCGAAGACCCAGCTGTCGGCGGGACTTGGCCTAACCTATACGTTTTCGGTGGCGCGCTAAGTCTGGTTAGGGCGCAAGCGAAGGCGTTGATCGGGGGCGTAGGCTACAGTGTCTTCTGATAGATGCGGTAGCGGTGGTTGATGGTCGCGCCGGGCAATTCCGCGATCGACAGCATGCCCTTGTTATCCTCCAGGATCCAGCCGAACTCGCCGTGGGTTGCGCCATATTTGGCGGTGCCGTCGCGGCGCGTATATTCGATCATCATGAAGACCAATTGGCTGGCTAGCCGCGTCTGCTGCAGGTGTTTGGCAACCCCCATCAGCGGCACCCGCAAGCGCCGCACGCGCGGCTTGCGTAACCGCCATAGCAATTTGATCCAGTTGAACGGGAACAGCTCGCCGTTCAAATCGCCGATCATCTCGTTGATGTCGGGGATGGTGAGCATGAAGGCGACCGGCTTGAAACCGCTGCCGTCGTCATATTCGGCGATCCGCACCAATTCCTCGAAGATGATCGGCTTCAATTTCTTGCCGGCGTAGGCAATCTCGGCCGGGGTCAGCGGGACAAATCCCCAATTGTCCGACCAGGCATCGTTGAGCAGCGCGAGGATGATCTGCGCTTCCTCGGCAAACTTGCTTTTGTCGACCATGCGCAGGCGCAATTTGGAATTGCGTTCGGCCATTGCGATGACTCGGTCGAGCAGCGGATCCTGCCAGGTCGAAATGTCGACTTCGTAGGTCAGCAGGTCCTTGGCCTTGGCATAGCCGGCGGCGTTGACCCATGAAGCATATTCGGGGCGATGGTGGCCCATCATCGCCGTTGGCGGCTCGCGGTGACCCTCGATTTCCAGCCCCGGCTCGTCCCAGATGCTAAGGCTGATCGGCCCCATCGACACGGACATGCCCTGGCCGCGTAGCCAATCTTCGGCGGTGGCGATGAGCGCCGCCGCGGCTTCCCCGTCCAACGCCTCGAACATGCCCCAATGGCCAAGGCCGCGCGTCCAATGGTCCTGGACCAATGCGTCGACCTGTGCGCTGATCCGCCCGACGACCTGGCCGCCGCGCTCGGCCAGCCATAATTGCGCGTGGGCATGCTCGAACCACGGGTTCTTGCCGGGGGTGAGGAGGGCGTGAACCTCGTCCTTCAGCGGCGGGACCCAGGCCGGGTCGTCCTTGTACACTTCCCACACCATATCGACGAAGGCCTTGCGGTCGACCTTGGTCTCGACCGGGCGGATGCAAAGGTGCGCGCTCATGGAGGTGGCGCTAGCGCCAACCGGCGAGCGGCGCCAGCGCGGAGTTGAATCGCCCAATTCGCGCCACTATTTCAGGGCATTGGCACATCATCATATGAATCAGTTGACCCCATTGACGCCGTCGCCCGACGACATGGCCATGCTCAAGGCTGCAGCAACACTGACGCGCGAGTTCAACCAACCGGTTGCGCGCGTCTATTGGGCGGACATGCTGGCGAGTGCACTGACCGGCTATGCAGCGCTGGCCGCGGCGATTTTCGCGCCGAGCCCGGGTATCGCGCTGGCGGCGGCGGCGCTGGCGATCCTGACGCTGTACCGCGCGGGCTCGTTCATTCACGAGATCACGCACATCAAGAAGGGCGCGCTGCCCGGCTTCCGGCTGGCGTGGAATATCCTCGTCGGGATCCCGCTGCTGATCCCCAGCTTCCTCTATGAAGGGGTTCATAATCAGCACCACGGCAAGACCTATTACGGGACCATCGACGATCCCGAATATCTGCCGCTGGCGCTGATGAAGCCGTGGACCTTGCCGCTGTTCCTCCTGGCCGCGCTGCTGGCGCCGATTGGCCTATTCCTGCGCTTTGCAATTCTCGCGCCCTTGTCGCTGCTGTCGGCGCGGCTACGAGCGGTGGTCGTCGGCCGCTATTCGGGTCTGCAGATCAATCCCCAATTCATCCGCCCGTTTCCCGAAGGGCAGTTCGCGCGCGACTGGCGGTGGATGGAAATCGCCTGCTCACTGTGGGCGATCGGCGTGCTTGCGGGGGTTGCGACCGGCCTCATTCCGCTTCGCGCGTTCCTCATATTTCTCAGTGTCACATCGGGGACGATGTTCCTCAATCAGGTCCGCACCTTGGTCGCGCATCTGTGGGAGAATGAAGGCGAGGCGATGTCCGTCACCGCCCAATATCTCGACAGCGTCAACGTCCCCCCGCCGGGTGTTTTGCCAGCGTTGTGGGCGCCGGTGGGGCTGCGCTATCACGCGCTCCACCATCTCCTGCCGGGCGTGCCTTATCACAACCTCGGCAAGGCCCACGTGCGTCTTGTCGCCGAACTCGAGCGCGAGAGCCTCTATCACAACGCCAGCCACCGCGGGCTGTTTCCGCTGGTCGGGCGATTGGGCCGCAGCGCGCTGGGCAAACGGGCGATCGCGCCCCCAAGCGCTTGACTTTGGCGGCGCATTCCGCTTGAGGGCGCGCTCTCTTCATCCAGAGACGGGCATTGCGCGACCGCCCTCAAGTGTCGCGTGGCCGGGAGTACCGAGGGGTTCTCATCAAAGTGCGACTTTGATGGGTCCCTTAAACGGCTCCCCGACGAACGAAAGGATTGACCCATGCGCCATCGTGTTGGCCATCGTAAGCTTCAGCGCACCTCCAGCCACCGGACGGCCTTGTTTCGCAATATGGCGGCCGCGCTCATCAAGCACGAACAGATCACAACCACCCTCGCCAAGGCGAAGGAGCTTCGTCCCTATACCGAGAAGTTGATCACGCTGGCCAAGAAGGGCGGACTGTCGAACCGCCGCCTGGCGCAGGCGCGGTTGATGGACGACACCCAGCTGACCAAATTGTTCGACGTTCTGGCCAAGCGCTACGAAGGCCGCAGCGGGGGCTATTGCCGGGTCGTCAAGTCCGGCATCCGCATGTCGGATGCAGCGCAGATCGCAATCATCGAATTCGTCGACCGCGACGTCGACGCCAAGGGCCTGGACTCGGGTCCGGTCGAGATTGCCGAGGATTTCGAAACCGCCTGACCGGACCGTTTTCGCCGACAAGATCGAGGCGCCCAGCGACAGTCGCGGGCGCCTTTTTCTTTGCCATCAGAAATTGTGCGTGAAGCCGATGTCGAGGCGCGTGCGCTTGTAATCGTAGAGCACGATATTGGCGCTGCTGCGGCTGTGGCTGACGCGCACGAGCGGGGCGAAGCCGCCGAGTGAAAGGGTGCTGAACACTGCTCCGGCGGAGAGGTCGATGCGGTGATCGCGGCGCGCCTTGCCGAACAAGAACAGGGGCGCGAGGCCGCGGGTTTTGGTCAACCCCGCTTCGCCGAACAGGGTGACCGAACCGGCGCGGGTGGCGACCAGCCCGTCGACGCCCCATTGGTGCAGGCTTTCGGGTTTCGCCCGGGCATCGAGCGCGGCCCAGCGGACGGTCCCGCGAACGGTGCTCGAGCGGCCAAGCGAGCGGCTCAGCGACAGGTTCAGATTGGACCGCCAGCCCGATTGAAAGCGATTGCGATCAATCGACTGGTGGATATGCGATGCCCCGACCTCGACCACCGAGCGGGTCCCGAGCGCAGTCTGCCAGCCGAGCTGACCGCCATAGCCCAATTCATAGCCATGGCCGCCGAACCAGCGCCGTTCGACCGTCAGCGAAGGCCGCAGCCGACCCCATTTGCCCTGCCACTGAGGTCCGCTGTCAGCGCTGAGCTGGAAATCGTTGAAGCGGCTTTTGTCGAACAGTTCGGCGCGCATCGTGGCGCGGCTCATCAGATCGACCGGGCCGACGCGGTTCTGCGACCAGCCTTGAAGGCTTGTGGACAGCCCAAGGCCGGAGCGGCGGCGGGCGTCGGGATCGAGCTCGAACGGGGCGATGACGGTATCGACGAACTGGCTTGCGGTGGCGCGGTTGATGTTGCTGTCGAGGCCGCTTGCAAGCTCGATCGACAGCCCGCGGCGGCGCGGCGGGGCGAGCGCGGTAGAGAATTGGCGGACGGTCTGCTCGACTTCGGGCGGAAGGCCGGCGCGCTCGGCCGTTGCAAGCTCGGCCTTGGCGGCCTTGGCATCGCCCAATCGGCTGAGCAGCCGGGCAAGCTCGAGCCGCGCGCGCTGGGCGTCGGGCTGTTCCGCCAGGAGGTCGCGCAAGGATTGCGCCGCACCGGCGAGATCGCCGCGCTGTTCGCGCACTGCGGCAATGCGGAAACGGGCTTCGGCGCGAACTTCGGCGACCTTGTCCTGCAGCAGCGCGGTGAGCAATTGCTCGGCGCCCACTCCATCGCCGGCCGCGAACATGCGGTCGGCGACGGCGAACAGCTGTGCCGCGCCAGTCGTCACGCAATTGTCCTGCCCGGTGCAGGGGTCGGATGGTGGTGGGGATTGCGCGGCCAGTGCCAGCGCCAGAACTATGGCCATCAGCCAGATAGCAAACAGGGGAGGGCGCGAACCCTCCCCTGCAATGCGTCGATCTTAATTGCCGACAAACGCGCCGTTGCCGACGCCCGGTGCAAGAGTCGTCCTATCACCCTTGATCGAGAAATTGCCGCCGACTTCATCTGCGGCGGGGCCGTAGAAATTGCCCCAGATGTTCATCGAATAGCCCTGCGCGTTGGCGCCGAGCGTGGTGCCCTTGAACGCCGGCCCGCCATTGCTGATGAAGCCGGTGCCGGCCAGGGTGCCGAAGTTGATCGTCGAACCGCCGGTTTCGCGCGTGCCGGTGGCCGTCGCGCTATAATCGATCGTGCCCGCGGCAAAGGTGGCGGTCAGCGTGCCGTTGCCGCTGACGGCGTAGACACCATTCTTGTTGATGTAGGTGCCATCCAGAATGGTGACGTAATTGCCGGTGCCGGCGACGGGCATGGCCGAACGAGCGGTCTTGGTGCCGAACACAATATAAGTGTCGTTGTTGTTGAAGTTGAGCGGCTGGCCCGAACGGCGCCACTTGCCATATTGGACGTAGGTCAGCGGCAGCAGCGTATTGGCTTTATTCAAGACCTTGAGCGTTTCCGTGACGCTTCCGTTCATCTTGGAATAGGTGGTGTAGTCCGCGCCCACGGTGCCGCCGGTGAAGGTCGAGGTCAGAGCCGGTTTGCCAGTATCCCGAACGGTATAGCTGTTGGTCGCCGAATCGTAGATCACCTTGGTCGGGTTGATATACTGGACGCCGGTCCAGCCGATGCCACCGGTGGTCGGGACATTATACTGGTTGGTCGACTGGCTGCCATCGTAGGTGACGGGGGCGGCGACGGCGATTGCGGGCATTGCAGCGACAACGACCGAGAGAATAAGTTTACGCATGGATACTACCCCAAATGGCGTGGATGAGTCATCTGTTAGCAGACTTGTTCTCAAGTCAAGACCCAAGGTTAACTTATCCAATAAATACTGTAGCTTAGCCAACTCGTAACGTCGGGTGGAAGACACATGCCGTGGGTTTTGGCTAGCCCACGAAAGTAGCGAGGGGCTGCGTCAATCACGTCGCAATCAACGACTATTGCAATCTAGATTGCATCATAAGCCGCTGAACAAGCTACGAAATTCGGGCAATTCATGAACCGTGGGCAACGCGTCGGTCAGCCGCCGTGCAATCGCCGTGGCCTATTGGTGCGATTCGCAGCGTCACGCGTTGTGACGGGCAAGAGCATTTTTTAGGAGTGAATGGCCATGAAGGCATTGAGAACTGTATTGACGGGTGGCGCGGCTCTCGCGGCAGTGGCCATCGCGACGCCTGCGTCGGCGCAATATTATCCCGGTTACGGCTATGGCAGCGGTAGCGGCGGGATTATCGGACAGGTGCTCGGCACTGTCATTAGCGGCGGCATCGGCGGCGGCTATGGCAGCAGCTACGGCGGCGGCTATGGCGGCGGTTACGGAAGCCCTTATGGCGGATCGTACGGCGGCAGTTACGGCTCGCCTTACGGTGGCGGTTATGGCTCTGGTTATGGCTCGCCCTACGGCGGCACTTACGGTTCGCCCTACGGCAATGGCGGCGGCTATTCGAGCGGCGGTTACGGCGGTGGCTATTCGAGCGGCTACGGCAATTCCGGCCAAACCAACCAATATGCCGTCGGCCAATGCATGGGCGCGGTCCAGCAGAAGCTGAGCGCGAGCTACGCCAGCTATAACGGCACCCAGGGCGCCCGCGTTCTCGGCGTCAGCGATGTCCAGCGCCGCAGCAATGGCGGCACCCTGGTCAGCGGCGTCGCCAATAGCGGCCGCAGCGCCAGTTACGGCAATCAGGCGCAGGTCGATTTGACCTTTACCTGCAAGACCGATAGCTCGGGCTACGTCAGCAGCATCGAGATCGGTCAGGCTCAATATGTCAGCGGCCAGGCGCCGTCCTATTCGCCTTACAGCCAGGATTATGCGCAATACGGCTACCGCCGCTACTAAGCGCGGGTCCAAGCAAAAATTAAGGGGCGTCGGAGCGATCCGGCGCCCCTTTTTCGAGCGACCGATACGCGTCTAGAACGATTCATCGGGCAATGAGGCCGGATTATCGAATTGGCACGCACCCGAATCGAAAATTTGTGCGTTGATGATGCGGTAACCGCCTTGGCGGTCCTCGAGTAATGCGTTTGAAATTTGAGGAGATTCGATATGAACACCTTTACCAAGTTAGCTGCTGGCGCCGCCGGTCTGGCTGCCTTTGCTGCTGCGGCCCCCGCCGCTGCGCAATATAACAACCAATCGAACGTGATCGGGTCGATCCTTCAGGGCGTGCTCGGCTATGGCCAGTACCCCTATGGCAATTACGGCTATGGTCAGCAGACCTACCGGGCGTCGCAAGTTGCGGTTGACCAATGCGCGCGTGCCGCCGAGGCGCGCCTCAACAACGTCGCCATGAACAATCAATACAACCAGTGGAATCCGTACAATAACCCGTACAGCAATTATGCCGTTCGTGGTCAGGCGCGCGTCCTTGGAATCGACCGGGTCGAGCAGCGCAAGTACGGCCGTCTGCGGGTCAAGGGCGTCGCGACGTCGGGCCGCAACTACCAGAACGGCTGGGGTTACGGCGGTCAGGCCTATAACCGCCAATATGGCGTGCCCGACCTCAAGTTCACCTGCAAGGCGGACGCGAGCGGACGCGTCTACAGCGTCGATTTCAACCGCATCAGCAGCGGCTATCGCGGTCGCTAATCCGGGCTAGAATGCGAACAAGGAAGGCGTGCCTCGATCGACGAGGCGCGCCTTTTCTTTTGCAATGCGACGCGCTTGCGGTTGCAAGCTGCGGCGCGGCTGTTTAGTGGCCCGCCATGACGCTCAGCCACGCTGAATCCATCCTTATCGTCGACTTCGGCAGCCAGGTGACCCAGCTCATCGCGCGGCGCGTGCGCGAAGCCGGCGTCTATTGCGAAATCGCCCCGTTTCAGAGTGCTGCAGAGGCCTTCGAGCGACTGTCGCCGAAGGGCGTCATTCTCAGCGGATCACCCGCCGGCGTGCCCGAGGAAGGCAGTCCGCGCGCGCCGCAGATCCTGTTCGACAGCGGCGTTCCGATCTTTGGCATCTGCTACGGCCAGCAGGTCATGAGTCACCAGCTCGGCGGCCGGGTCGAGCCGGGCAAGGACGGCGAGTGGGACGGCGAGTTTGGCCGCGCCTTCATCACCGTCTCCAAGCCCTGCGCACTGTTCGGCGGATTGTGGGAAGTCGGCGAGCGCCACCAGGTGTGGATGAGCCACGGCGACAAGGTCACCAAATTCGCGCCGGGCTTTGAAATTGTCGCCACCAGCGATGGCGCGCCCTTCGCGGTCATCGCCGATGAGGCGCGCAAATATTTCGGCACTCAATTCCACCCCGAGGTGGTGCATACGCCCGATGGCGCCAAGCTGCTTGCCAATTTCGTGACCAAGGTCTGCGGGGTCGTCGGCGACTGGTCGATGGGCGCCTATCGCGACGCCAAGATCAACGACATCCGCGCCCAGGTCGGTGATGGCAAGGTCATCTGCGGCTTGTCGGGCGGGGTCGACAGCAGCGTCGCTGCGATCCTCATTCACGAAGCGGTCGGCGATCAATTGACCTGCGTGTTCGTCGATCACGGCCTGCTCCGCCTCAACGAGCGCGAGCAAGTAGAGAGCCTGTTCCGCGACCATTATAATATCCCGCTGGTGGTCGTGGATGCCGAAGCGCGCTTCATGGCCGGATTGGCCGGGCTCACCGACCCCGAGGCCAAGCGCAAGTTCATCGGCGGCGAGTTTATCGCCGTGTTCGAGGAAGAAGCAGCCAAGCTCGGCGGCGCCGACTTCCTCGCCCAGGGCACGCTTTATCCAGACGTCATCGAAAGCGTCAGCTTTACCGGCGGGCCAAGCGTGACGATCAAAAGCCACCACAATGTCGGCGGCCTGCCCGAGCGGATGAACATGAAGCTGGTCGAGCCGCTGCGCGAATTGTTCAAGGACGAGGTTCGCGCGCTGGGCCGCGAGCTTGGCCTCGACGAGCAGTTTGTCGGCCGCCATCCGTTCCCCGGTCCAGGCCTCGCCATCCGCATCCCCGGCGAAGTGACCAAGGAGCGCTGCGACATCCTGCGCAAGGCCGACGCGGTCTATCTCGACGAGATCCGCAAGGCCGGGCTGTACGATGCCATCTGGCAGGCGTTCGCGGTCTTGCTGCCGGTGCGGACGGTCGGCGTGATGGGCGATTACCGGACCTATGATTTCGTCTGTGCCTTACGCGCGGTGACCAGCGTCGATGGCATGACCGCCGATGTCTATCCGTTCGACGCTGCGTTCCTGAGCGGCTGCGCGACGCGGATCATCAACGAGGTCAAAGGCATCAATCGCGTGGTCTACGATTATACGTCGAAGCCGCCCGGAACGATCGAGTGGGAGTGATCGCCAAGGGGTTGCCGTAAACCGCGATCGGTTAACAGCAACTTCGCGTTTACCGTCATATTGACGCCGCGAGCGAACACGTCAGGACGGGTCCAACGACTTTCCCGACCGGAGTTTGCCCGAGTGTTTCGCTTAGCCGTCATTGCTGTCACCGCGACCCTACTCGCCGCTTGCTCAAGCGCGCCTGCGCCAATGCTCGTCGCGGCGGCGCCCGTATCGAGCGCAATCCCCTATCGCTGGACCACCGGGGTCGCGCCCAAGGCGCATAAGGACATGGTCGCGACGTTCGGCCGGCTTGGCCTCAAGCCCGGCGAATATCTGTGGGCGACCGCCACCCCAGGTGAAGGCGAGCCGCGCGTCGTAATCGATCTGCTTACCCAAATGGCCTATGCCTATCGCGGCGAGGCTCTGGTCGGCGCGGCCAGTGTATCCAGTGCCAAGACCGGCATGGTCACGCCGCTTGGCTATTGGAAGGTGCTGCAGAAGAAGAAGATGCACCGCAGCCGCAAATACGACAATGCGCCAATGCCGTTCATGCAGCGCCTCGACGAATACGGAATTGCGCTCCACGGCGGCGCCAACCCCGGCTATCCCGCGAGCCACGGCTGCGTGCGGATGCCGATGAAGTTCGCCGAAAAGCTTTATGGCCTGACCAAGATCGGTTCGACGGTGACAATCGAAGGTTAGTCGACCGCAATTATGCTCCCCTGATCCGCTCTATTCCCGAGCACAAGCATATGGATTAGGGTCGAATGCATGATTGCTCAAAAGACCCGCTACGCGCTGCGTTCCCTGCTCTTCCTAGTCGAGGAGGGGGGCGGCTTGCCGGTGCAGCTTGGGCGGATCGCCGAAACCCAGCGAATCCCGCCCAAATATCTCGAGTTGATCATGCTCGACCTGAAAAAGTTCGGCATCGTCAAAAGCATTCGTGGGCCCAAGGGCGGATACCGCTTGGCGCGCGAGGCCGAGGCGATTTCGTTCGGGGAGGTGGTGCGCGCGCTAGAAGGTCCGATTGCCTTGGTCAGCTGTGCCAGCGTCAATCATTACGCGCCGTGCGGCGATTGTCAGGACGAGGCGACTTGCGCCATTCGCCGCGCCTTCACGACTTTGCGCGATCAATCGACCGCAGTGCTCGATGCGATCTCGCTGGCCGAAGGGGCGACTTGGGAAGAACGAATGCCCGAAGCCTGAGCGATTAACGCTGGGCGGGAAGGGCGATCCGCTTTTCGTCCGCGCTCATCGAGGTGAAGGCGGCGTGGGCCATGATTGGCGACTGCATGGCCGCCGGGCTCATCGCCTCGCTGGCGACAGGGCGGGTCATTGAAATGGTCGGGATCGCTAGCAGGACCGCAATCGCGGCATCCCGTACTTTACGGGTAGTGATCATATCGAATTCCAATCTTTGTCCACTTCGCTGCGTTGCGCGAAGCACTTGCCCAACAGACGCGCGAGCAGCACTCTGGTTCCATTCATTCCGTATTCGAAACAGACGCACTACACTCAGGCTGGCTGCAGTCGCCGCCAGCCGCTAGAAGCGGCGCCATGTCCAAAATCGTCCTCGAAACCGACACCAGCCGGGCCACCCCGACCCCGGTTCCGGGCAAGCGCGTCACCGCGCCGGCCATTCTCGCGCGCAAGGTCGATGGAGTGACTGCCGAGCCGATCGTCATGCTCACCGCCTACACCGTGCGCATGGCGCAATTGCTCGACCCGCATTGCGAGATGCTGCTGGTCGGCGACAGCCTCGGCCAGGTCATTTACGGCCTTAACTCGACCATTCCCGTCACGATCGAAATGATGTGCGGCCACGGTGCCGCCGTGGTCCGCGGCAGCTGGCACGCCTTGGTCGCGGTCGACATGCCGTTTGGAAGCTATGAGGCATCGCCCGAACAAGCCTTCAACAGCGCTGCCCGGATCATGAAGGAAACCGGCTGCGCGGCGGTCAAGCTGGAGGGCGGCGAAGCGATTGCGCCGACCGTCCAATTCCTCGTCCAGCGCGGCATTCCGGTGATCGGCCACGTTGGCCTCACGCCGCAGGCGGTCAATGTCCTCGGCGGCTATGGCGCGCGCGGCAAATCCGCCGACGAAGCCAAGAAGATCGTCGGCGATGCCAAAGCGATTGCCGAGGCCGGGGCATTCTGCATCGTCGTCGAAGGCGTGATGGAGCGGATCGCCAACCAGGTGACGAGCGCGATTGCGGTTCCCACCATCGGCATCGGCGCCTCGGCCAAGTGCGACGGCCAGGTGCTGGTGACAGAAGACATGCTCGGCCTGTTCGAGCGCACCCCGCGCTTCGTCAAACGCTTCGCCGACCTCGCCGGACAGATCGGCGCCGCGGCGGAGCAATATGCCAAGGACGTCAAGGACCGCTCGTTCCCGACCGATGAGCAGACCTACCGCCCCAAGGCGAAGTAGCTAGTGACCGCTTTCGACCCGTTGCGGAGATTAGTCGTGCTCTGACGAAATGGTCAGAACCAATAATCGGGCGAATGGCCGTTCGCGTGGCTCATTCCGTGATGTTCGAGCGCGAAATTCGAAATCGAATCCGCGTCCGCCGAAGCGCCAAACTGGAAGTCCTGCGCACTCAGCTGCTTAGGCTTCATGCCATCGACCAGGATCGAATTGGAAGTCCCCCAACTAACCAGCGTATCGCTGCCAACCATCGTGAAGACGAGCTGTGAATAGTCAGTGACCCCGCTCGATCCGTCGAACAGGATTGTGTCGCTATGATTAAAGTCGGTGATTTGATCGTTGCCCGACGAGGCCTCCATTATGAAAGTATCGATGCCCTGCGATCCTGTCAGCACATCGTTGCCCTGTCCGCCGTACAGGCAATCATCGCCTTTGCCGCCGATCAGCGTGTCGTTGCCGCCGACGTAAGTCGGGTTAAGGGGCGTGTAATCGGCGAAAGTTGTGATTGGTCCGGAACTGCTTCCCTGGAAGTCGATGCGAATGCGGCCGTCGCCGTAGAGCGTGTCGTTGCCGCCTCCGCCGCTCAATGTGTCGTTACCCTGATCACCCGCAAGGACGTTATTTCCATCGTTGCCAGTGAGGACATCGTCGTAAACCGATCCGGAGAGATTTTCGAACCCGGTGAGTAGCATCATGCCCTGCTCGGTGTTCTGCGCGGACCCTTGAAGCGCGAGGCTTACGGTCACTCCGGCGGAACTAATGTCGGTCGAATTGCCGAACAATGACAGGGTGTCGTTGCCGGTCCCGCCATCGAGCGTATGATTCCCGGTGCCGACCTCAACCAGGTCATTGCCGCCGTTGCCAAAAATCGTGTCGTTACCAGTCACCCCAGAGGTGTCCGACCCGCCCCAGAGCCAGTTGTCGCCCTCGTTACCAATCAGGATATCGTTGTATATTGTCCCGGAGACGTGCTCGATGCCGACCAGCGTATCGATACCAGCGCCGCCGGTATCCTGCGCTACGCCCTGTATGTTGAGGTTGACCGTGACACCGGTGGTCCCGCTGACTACGTAGGAAACGCGATCGAAGCCCGAGCCGCCATCGAGGTAATCGTCGCCTTGGTTTCCGCGCAGAAAGTCGTCGCCGTTGCCACCCTTTAGTGTGTCGTTGCCCTGGTCCCCGATTAGCGTGTCGTTGCCCTCCTCGCCGTTCAGCGTGTCATCACCGCTCAGGCTTCGTAGGTAGTCATTGCCATCGCCGCCGTTGATCGTGTCGTCATCGTCGGTGCCAAAGATAAAGTCGTCACCGGAAGTCCCGTTGATGATCGCCATGAATGCCCCCATGTTCGCCAAAGTTGCCGACGAGTCCCTGTAGCCCATCAAATGCACCCGGTTTGATGGGCGGTGAATAATCCATCTGGGTTACAGCCGCCGCGGAGTTGGATTACCTCAACGAATCGTCACGTCCGTACATAGCTGCAAGAGGTCAACCTGACGGGATGTGCCGGTCTTGGCAAAGATTGAACGCAGATGAACCTTTGCAGTGTTCGGACTAATCTTTAGGCAATGGGCAAGTGTTCCGATTGAATGCCCTTCGGCCAATGCATGCATAACCTGCGTCTCGCGCTCGGTGAGCCCGAACAATCCTTGAAAGAGGTCAAGAGAACCCACCGTGCGCTTGCCGTCGTGGACATGCACGAGCAGTTCGCAATGCACCTTCCCGAACGCGCCAAAATTGCTGATTAGCGGCTTGATCATCAGAAGCCATGGGCGCCGTCCGGATGGCCTTTCGAGCTTAACCGCCTTTGTAGCTGTGCCAGTCGAGCATGCCTTTGAAACTTGAGCAAGCGCCGCATCAAGCTGCGTTCGGCCTGCCAGCGTGCCGGGGTCAATGCGGCGGTTGGTAATCGTAAGCCCGTCGTTGCCTGCCAGCATGGCAGTCGCGCCGCGACTGATTTCACGAACGTTACCATTCCTGTCAAGCAGCAGATAGGCGCCGTCGCTGTCTGGATTGAAGGGCCTGCGTCCTAACCACATTGCACACTGGAGATGGTCGAACAACATGCGGAACAGCCGCAGAGAAACTGGGTTCCCGGGCCCCTGCTCAACTGGAAAATGCACGGAAAAGGAGTAGCTAAGCTGTTCTTCCGGAGCCGTGTAACCGACGTACCAGTGTGTCGAACCAAAATGTGCACGGTTCCACTTAACGAAATGATGTTCGAGGTATTCGCCGGTTTTAACTGTTTGGCTACTGTCGCAGAAACGAGCAAGAGGATTGCGCGACGCCCATGCGAGTGATGGGTCATGGTGGTGGGTATGTTTGTACTCTTCCAAGCCCCGTGCGGACAGAGTGTCATACCCGCCGTAGAGTTGGAATGTATCGAACTCACGATTGGAAAGGTCGACAAGCGTGGTCAGCGCCCGACAGCCTCCAGTCCGAAGGAGGATCTCATCTGCGATGCATTTCCATTCAGCGGCGTCGTTGCCAGCGCAATAAATCCGCTTGATCAGCTCGGAGACTTTCTCGTCTAGGCTCATTGACACCCCCGACAGGTGAGGAGGCTGGATAGCATTTAACTGGAAGATACCAAACTAGTTTGGGCTATTGCATCCCAACGTCCGCTTTCCACCCAAAGCGGACATTAGGGCCTCGTCCGGCCTCTCTTCGCTTCTGCCCCTTTGCCTTTGCCGCGCCACCCGCTAGACGGTGCCGCGCCAGCTTTCGTTCATCCTCACGGGGGGACAAAGGCGGCTGATTTTTCCCATTTCGAGCGGAACGAGGATTTCTTGGCCCAGCCTCCGGCAACGCCCCCGACGACCAATGTCTCGAGAGACGTCAACGACACCTTCCTGCGCGAGGTTGACGAAAACCTTCGCCGCGACCGTTTCAGCGACTTTTTCCGCGACAATAAGCGGACGCTGATCGTCGCCCTGATCCTGTTCCTGGCCGCGTCCGGCGGACTGATCTGGTGGGAGGATTATCGCAAGCAGCAGGCCGGCGATGACATCGTCACTTTGTCCGAAGCCTATAAGGCGATCAACGAGGACAAGCTCGCCCGCGTCCCCGCGCTGCTCGATCGTGCCGCCGCCAGCCCCGGCGACGCGATCCAGGCCTCGGCCTTGTTCACCAAGGCGGCGCTTGCGCTCGAAAAGGGCGATTCGGTCACGGCCAGCAAAATCTATGGCGATATCCAGGCCGATGGCTCGATGCCGCAGGCCTATCGCGACGCCGCGTTGATCCGCCAGACCGCGGTCGAGTTCGACAAATTGAAGGCCGATGAGGTGATCCGCCGCCTCGCGCCGTTCGCGCGGCCCGACAGCCCGTGGTTCGGAAGCGCCGCGGAAATGACCGGCGCTGCACTCATCAAGCAGGGCAAGAAGGCCGAGGCCGGAAAGCTCTTCGCCCAAATTGCCAATGACAAAAACGCCCCCGATTCGCTGCGTGCGCGCTCGGTCCAACTCGCCGGTTCGCTCGGTGTGGACGCAAGCGCAGCGCTGACGTCCGGGGCTCGATAGGAAGACCAATGATCAAGCCGAGCAAGTCCAGCATCCTGTTGGTGGCCGCACTCGCGGTCGCGACCTCCGGGTGCGGCATCATGAAGAAAAAGCAGGTCAAGACGCCGTCCTTTGGCGAGCGCATCGCGATTCTCACAAGCGAGGGTGAAATCGAGGTTGATCCGGCGGTCGCGGCGCAGCCGATGGTGCTGCCCGAAGCAGTCGCCAATACCGAATGGGCCCAGGCCGGCGGCAACGCGACCAAGTCGATGGGCCAGCTGGCGCTCGGCACGTCGCTCGGCGAGGCCTGGCGGACGACGGTCGGCCGCGGCTCGACCATCGCGTCGCGACTGACCTCCCCGCCGGTGGTTGCCGACGGTCGCGTGTACACCGTCGACACCGCTGGAACGGTGCGCGCCTCCGACGCCAGCACCGGCGCTGCCTTGTGGTCGCTGCAAACCCCGTCGGACAAGGGCAATGGAGCCGCGATGTACGGCGGCGGCGTCGCCTTCGAAGGCGGCAAGGTGTTCGCCACCAACGGCCTTGGCCATGTCGTCGCAATCGATGCCGCGACCGGTGCCAGCCAGTGGCAGATCCGTCCCGGCGGCCCGCTGCGCGGTGCACCGAGCGTCGCCAATGGCACGCTCTATGTGATGAGCCAGGACAATCAGCTCTATTCGATCGCCACTGCTGACGGAAAGATCAATTGGTCGGCGGCCGCGGCGCTGCAAATCGCGGGCGTGCTCGGCTCGGCCTCGCCGGCGGTTGGCGCGGGCACGGTCGTGGCCGGCTTCTCGTCGGGCGAACTCAACGCCTATCGCTACGAAAACGGCCGCCAAGTGTGGCAGGACACGCTTGAACGGACCAGCATCAACACCGCCGTCTCGACCTTGTCCGACGTCGATGCCAGCCCGGTCATCGACACCGGCCAGGTCTATGCGGTCGGCCAGGGCGGGCGCCTTGTCGCACTCGAGCTGACCACCGGCCAGCGCTTGTGGGAAGCGAACATCGCGGGCATTTCGACGCCGTGGGTGGCGGGCGACTGGTTGTTCGTCCTGACCGACAATGCGCGCATCATCTGCTTCTCGCGCCTTAACGGCCATGTCCGCTGGATCAATCAGCTGCAGGCCTTCCGCAAGGTCAAGACCAAGAAGGGCCAGATCGACTATTACGGTCCAGTCCTTGCCGGTGGACGGCTGATCGTGGTCGGCAATAATGGCGGGCTGCTCAACTTCGATCCCGAAAACGGTTCGTTCCAGAGCCAGATCTCGATCGGCACCGCGATCAGCGTCCCGCCGGCGGTCGCCAACAACACGCTCTACGTGCTCGACGACAAGGCCCAGCTGCACGCCTTCCGCTAGGGCGCGCACGATAGCCGCGCGGACCTTGGCGAATTTGCTTCGCCGCGCGACCTTCCGCCGCTAGGGGCATCCGCATGTCGCAGCCTACAGTCGCCATCGTCGGACGTCCCAACGTGGGCAAATCGACCCTGTTCAACCGGCTGGTCGGCAAGAAACAGGCGCTGGTCGACGACCGGCCGGGCGTCACTCGCGACCGCCGCGAAGGCGATGCGACGCTGATCGGCCTCGATTTTCGGATCATCGACACCGCCGGGTTCGAGGATGAGGATCCTTCGAGCTTGCCCGGGCGGATGCGCCGCCAGACCGAAGCCGCGGTGCGCGAGGCCGATGTCGCCTTGTTCCTGATCGACAGCCGCGAAGGCGTCACCCCGCTCGACGAGGAAATCGGCCGCTGGCTGCGCGCCGAGAAAACCCCGGTCGTGGTTGCCTGCAACAAGGCCGAGGGCCGCGCTGGCGACGCTGGCGTGTTCGAAAGCTACAAGCTCGGCTTCGGCGATCCGATCGCGATCAGCGCCGAACATGGCGAAGGCCTCGCCGACCTCTTCACCGCGCTTTTGCCGCATATCGACCGGGAGGACCAGGAGGAGGAGGAGATCGATGAGGAAAGCCCCGGCGCGCCGCTCAAGCTGGCGATCGTCGGGCGGCCCAACGCCGGCAAATCGACCCTGGTCAACAAGATCCTCGGCGAAGAGCGCATGATTACCGGCCCCGAAGCGGGCATCACCCGCGATTCGATCAGCCTCGACTGGGAATGGACTGGCGAGGATGGCATTGCCCGCCCGGTCAAGCTGGTCGACACCGCAGGCCTGCGCAAACGCGCCAAGGTCGACGACAAATTGGAAAAGATGTCGGCCGCCGACACCAAGCGCGCGATCGATCTGGCGCAAGTCGTCGTCCTGCTCCTCGACGCGACTCGTGGGCTCGAGGTGCAGGATCTCAAGATCGCCAGCCAGGTGCTCGAGGAAGGCCGCGCGTTGATCGTGGTGATCAACAAATGGGACATCGCCGACGACGGCTCGAGCCTGTTCAACGGCATCAAGGCAGCGCTGGTCGAAGGGCTTGCGCAGCTCAAGGACGTCACATTGCTGACGGTATCGGGCAAGACCGGCAAGGGCGTCGATACCATGCTCAAGGTCGCCTTCGAGATCCGCGAGCGGTGGAGCCGGCGCATTGCCACCGGGGAGCTCAATCGCTGGTTCGAGGCCGCGGTCGAGACCAATCCGCCGCCCGCCCCCGGCGGCCGCCGGATCAAGCTGCGTTACATCACCCAGGCCGGCAATCGCCCGCCGACCTTTGCCGTGTTCGGCAGCCGCACCGACGAATTGCCCGAAAGCTATCGCCGCTACCTGCTCAACGCGATGCGTCGTGACTTGAAGCTCGGTGCGGTGCCGCTGCGGCTCAACTTCCGCTCCAGCGCCAACCCGTTCGACCGCGACAAGCGGCGCTAAGGGAAAAATTTACACCTTTGGGTCTATCGCTTTTGAGTGGAACCACGCCCGGCGAAGTCGGGCAGGACAGGAAGCGATTTTGGACAACAGCCGCCCGGACATCATCGACTGGGGTCATTTCGACCGCAATCGCAAGGAAATGGGACCCGGATTCATCCGCATCCTTGGCTATTTCAAGGAAGATGGGGTGAAATCGATCGCCCAGGTCGAGGAAGCGATGCGTAACCAGAATACGGCGGCGCTGGTGCTGCCCTCGCATACGCTGAAGGGCGAAGCGCGCCAGCTTGGCGCCGAGCCGCTGGCCAAGATCGCCGAACTGATCGAATCGACCGCGCGCTTCTGTATCGAGACCCACCGCTTCCCCGACGAATTGGTCCCGCAAGTGGTCGAATTGCGCAAGATTTTCGAGCAGACCGTGGCCGCCTTCGACAAGGAAACCAACCCGTTGATGAAGCGCGCCGCCGCGCCGCAGGGCGGTTTCGGCAAGCGCCCGGTCTCCAACCAGGGTTTCGGCCGACTCTAGGCCCCTAGAGCCAGCTGGCGATCTCCCCCAGCGGCTTCTTTCGTGTTGCATATTCGGGGACTGTCGCGCCTTCGGCGGGCAGACCGGCGACGATGATCATCACGGGTTTCTCATCCTTAGGTCGCGCGCAAATGTCGCGCAGAAAGCCCATTGGCGATGGCGTATGGGTAAGCGTCGCCAGACCGGCCCGATGCAGCGCCGCAAGCAACAATCCGCAAGCGATCCCGACTGACTCGGTGACGTAGTAATTCTGCTTGCGGTCGCCGGGCTCGATCCCGCCGCGCCGCTGGCCGAATACGACGATCAGATAGGGTGCGATGTCGAGGAACGACTTGTCGTCATCGGTGCCCAGTGGAGCGAGCGCCGCGAGCCACTCCTGGCCCGCCTTGCCGGCGTAGAAGGCGGCTTCCTCTTTCTCCGCCTCAACGCGGATGCGATGCTTGATGTCGGGCGAGGTCACCACCGCGAAATGCCAAGGCTGGTGATTGGCACCGCTCGGCGCGGAACCGGCCGCGAGGATGGCCTGCTCGATCACAGCCCGCGGAACCGCCGTGTCAGCGAACATGCGGCAGGAGCGGCGGGTCGCGAGGCCCTCGCGAAACGCGGTCGCGGCGGCGATGCGCTCGTCGTCCGATATCTGCGGCAGCGCGACATAGGGAAGGTGCGGAACCGGCTTCATTGTCGCTGGATACAGATCATCACTTTGACCGTCGATCCGATCAGCGCTGCGCAGCAAGCGCGGCGCGCAGTTTCACCGCCACCGCCTCAAGTTCGGGCTGCGACTGGATCGCCGCTCGTGCCGACCAGTCGATCGGCTTTCCGGCATAGGTCGGGATGACGTGGACGTGGAGCGAGTGGACCGTCTGCACCGACCCGCTGTTGATGATCACGCTCGACCCGTCGGCACCAAGTCCGACACGCTCCGCCACCACCAGCCGCCGCGCCATCGCCATCATCCGCGCGAGCGTCGCCGGCGGCACATCGATGATGTCGCGGGCATGGGCGGTCTTGCTCAACACCAGCGCATGGCCGGAAGACACCGGCGCATGGTCCATAATCACCAGCAGCTCGGCATCCTGATAGACGATCGCCGCAGGCTCTCGCCCCGCCTGGATTTGCGCGAACACGTTGTCCGGGTCCCACGCGCCGTCGGGCGTCAGCGCGGTCCGTGGTGCGGCGCAGCCTGCAAGGGCGAAGGCCGTTAGAATGACGCCGACCTTCATGCGAACGCAGAACGGCGTATCGTGCGGCGAGCGATCAGCGCGAATGGGATGCCGACCAGCACGACATGGGCGAACAATTGCGTCGCGATCGACAAGGGCGGTGGCGGCAGCGGCGCTCCGAAGCGCCAAGGCACGACGATGAGGTTCATCACGACATAGGTCGCCAACCCGTAAAGCGCGCCGGTAACCAGGGGGCGGTCGAGCAACCGCGGCCGAGCGCGCACGATCAAGGCAAAGATCGCCGCCATGATCGCCATCAGGGTGAAATGAACACCAAGGCCGAGCGCAGCGCCAACGGGCCCCATGTCCTTGGCGGCGGGGAAGGGGCCAGAGGCGACGACGCGAAGCATATCGCCTACCGCCTTGCCGCGCATGACCGTCAGGATCATCGCCAGCAGGATATCGAGGGTCCCCGACACCAAGGTCGAAATCAGGATCGTTCGCCGCATAGTCTGCCCCCCGGCCAGTGATGCCGTGCGACAAGATGCAGAGCCCATGCCCAAGGTCAACAGCGTGTCGACGGGAAGCGGGCGGACATCGACCCGCGGCGCGGGCTGGGGATGCCCGTTATAGCTCGTTCGACATCAGCTTTGGGAAGAACCCTTCATGCGCGGCGCGGAGCTCGTCGAGGCGAACCGACTGCCGACCGCCGCGGGACAACATATCGAACGTCAGCGAGTCACCGCCGGTAGTGCCGATGTTGACCGCGAACAGTTGCGCCGCATTGGCCGCCGCACGCACCGCCGCTTCGTCGGTCGTGGTGACGATGTAACGGCCCTGATCTTCGCCAAACAGGATTGCAGCGGGATTGGGGATTTCTTCGACGATCGTCATGGTTAGGCCGAGACTGCCGGCGAGCGCCATTTCGGCGAGCGCGACTGCCGCACCGCCGTCCGAGCAATCGTGGACTGCGGTGACGAAGTCCTCGGCGACGAGCTTGCGCACGCATTCGCCGGCGCGCCGTTCGACCGCCAGGTCGGTTGGCGGCGGCATGCCGTCGCGACGATCTTGGCAGACGTCGAGCCATAAGGATTGACCAACATTGCTGTTCGAATGGCCGATGAGGATGATCGCCTCACCCGCCGTCTTGAACGCGATCGTCGCCGACTGCTCCCAATCGTCGAGCAGGCCGACCCCGCCGATCGCGGGCGTAGGCAGGATCGCGCTTCCGCCGCCGGTGGCCTTGCTCTCGTTGTAGAGGCTGACATTGCCGCTCACGATGGGAAAATCGAGCGCTCGGCAGGCGTCGCCCATGCCGCGCAGGCATTCGACGAACTGGGCCATGATTTCGGGCCGCTGGGGGTTACCGAAATTGAGGCAATTGGTGACTGCGAGCGGGCGCGCGCCGACCGCGCAGAGGTTGCGATAGGCCTCGGCGATCGCCTGCTTGCCGCCTTCATAGGGGTCGGCGTAGCAATAGCGCGGGGTGCAATCGGTGGTCATCGCCAGCGCTTTTTTGGAGCCGTGAACGCGGACCACCGCGGCGTCGCCGCCGGGGCGCTGGACGGTGTTGGCGCCAACCGACTGGTCGTACTGCTCCCAGATCCAGCGGCGCGAAGCGAGGTTCGGAGAGGCCATTAATTTGAGCAAGTCCGCGGCGATATCCGTGCTTTGCGGAATGTCGCCCAGCGGTTCGACCTTGGCCCACGCCTTATAGTCGTCGAGGCTCATGTAGGGGCGGTCATATTCGGGGGCGTCGTCGGCCAACGGCCCCAAGGGGATGTCGCACACCACCTCGCCGCCGAATTCGAGCACCATGTGGCCGGTATCGGTGACCTCGCCAATGATTGCGAAATCGAGTTCCCACTTCTTGAAGATCGCTTCGGCCTCGCCCTCGCGGCCGGGCTTGAGGACCATCAGCATGCGTTCCTGCGATTCGGACAGCATCATTTCGTACGGGGTCATGCCGGTTTCGCGGCACGGCACCTTGTCCATGTCGAGGCGGATGCCGGCGCCGCCCTTCGACGCCATCTCGACCGATGACGAGGTAAGGCCGGCCGCGCCCATGTCCTGGATCGCGACAATGGCGTCGGTGGCCATCAGCTCGAGGCACGCCTCGATCAGCAATTTCTCGGTGAACGGGTCGCCGACCTGGACGGTCGGGCGCTTGGCCTCGGCGTCTTCGCCGAATTCGGCGGAGGCCATGGTCGCGCCGTGGATTCCATCGCGGCCGGTCTTGGACCCGACATAGACGATCGAATTGCCGATCCCGGTCGCTGCCGAATAGAAAATCTTGTCGGTCCTGGCGACCCCCACGGTCATCGCATTGACCAGGATGTTGCCGTCATAAGCGGGGTCGAAATTGACTTCTCCGCCGACTGTCGGGACGCCGACGCAATTGCCAGAGCCACCGATCCCGTGAACCACGCCGGAAACCAAATGCCGCGTCTTGGGATGGTCGGGGCGGCCGAAGCGCAGGGCGTTCAAATTGGCGATCGGGCGCGCGCCCATGG